>NZ_CABSQF010000013.1:0-116000 GCF_902479695.1 uncultured Phyllobacterium sp.
CGAAATTGGTGGCGGAGGGGATGGCGGCAAGGCCGTTCCTGGCGGCGATGGCCGCGATACGGTCGCGCCCGGCAATGATCCGCGCCACCACGGCATTGAGATAGGGTTGGTCGGCAAGGGCAGCCAACGCGGCGATCTGCACCATGCGGTTCATGCCGAAATGGTTGCGGATCTTATCGAAGGCGGTGATCTGGCTTTCCGCGCCAAGGGCATAGCCGCAGCGCATGCCGGCCAGGCCATAGGCCTTGGAAAAAGTGCGCATGCGCAGCACGTTGGGCCGCGAGACGTCGATGGCGGGCAGGGCGGAGGCCGGGGCGGTCTCGCCATAGGCTTCGTCGAGGATCAGCAGGGTGGTTTCGGGCAGGGCGGCGATGAAGGCTTCGATCGCCGCTGCCTCGCGCCATGTCCCCATGGGGTTGTCGGGATTGGAAAAATAGACCAGCGGCGCCTTTTCGCGAATGACAGCGTCCAACAGGGCATCGAGGTCTTCCCGGTCGTTTCGGTAGGGGACAGTGACAAGCCGCCCGCCGAACCCGGCCACATGAAAGTTGAAGGTGGGATAGGCGCCGAGCGAGGTGACAACCGGCGTTCCCTCGCGCACATATTGGCGAACGGTCAGCCCCAGCAGGGTGTCGACGCCTTCGCCGACCACGATATTGCGCGGCGTGACGGCGAGATGCGCAGCGAGCGCCGCCTTCAGGTCGAAATTCTCCGGGTCGCAATATTTCCACACCTCCGGCGCGGCGTCGCGCATGGCTGCGATCACCGATGGTGCCGGTCCAAACCCGTTCTCATTGGCGCCAAGCCGGGCGCGAAACGGCCGGTTGCGTTGGCGTTCCAGTGTTTCCGGTCCGACGAAGGGCACGGTGGAGGGGAGCGATTCAATCAGGGGGGTAAGCTGCGGTTCCATGGCCACAGCGATAGCATTTTTTCCGGCGGTGAAAAGCAAAACCTGTCTCTTATTTCGGTGTAACAGGATTGAGTTTGCGGCCTTGCCGGTTGACCGCCGGCTTTATGCCAACCCACAGGGCCGGAAGCAGCGCCGCCGCCAGGACCCACCACATCGGGCGGATCGAATAGGCGAAGGAGAGGTTGGCCAGCAGCACCCGCATCGGCGGAATTCGGGTGGCAAGCGCGAACCAGGCATATTCGGCAAGCGCGGTTCCGAGCGCTGCCAGCACGGCAATGGCAAGCAGCGTCCACGGCGAAGACAGGGCAAAGCCGCGCGCATGGGCAAAGCGGTAGAGCAGCAGCGCGATGAGAAAACCCGCCATCAGCGTCGCCTGCGTGACATCCGCCTTGGACTGCATGAAAAAGTGCAGGACGCCGAGCGCCGCCAGCGGATAGGCCAGCATGTGCAGCCGGTTCCAGTTCCCGCCCATGCGCCGGATCATGCCATCGGTGGAGGTCACGCCGAGCGCAACCAGGCCAAGCAATGCGGTGAAGCCGATCAGCAGATAGATGCGCAGCCAGATCTCGCTGGCCACCCGCAGCAGATTGCCGTTCTGGTCGGCGATATAGAGCGAGAAGTGCAGGGCGGCATAGGCGAGGGCGGTGAGGCCGAGAATGCGCCGGATCAGGATAAGCCTGTTCCAGCGGGTGATGTTGCGCAGCGGCGTTATGGCAAGCGAGATCAGGAAGAAGCGGATCGCCCAGTCGCCGGTCTGGTGAATGGCTTCCGTGATCGGCCTCGGCCCGAGAATATTGACCTTGTAGCCCGTGGTGATGAACACCAGAGGGAGAAAGGCAGCAATGAGGGCTGCGATTTTGATGGCCGACGGCTTTCCTGCCCGGTCATTCCATGGAAACTTGATCACGCCGCTGTTTTCCCTGATCACAAGGCTCCTTACATCCACAGGAATCCGGCAGTGACAAGACAACAAGCCGTGAAAATGCCGGGGATGTCCGGGGCGCGCAATCCGGCCGTTCAGTCAGCCGGGCCGGCAAACAGAATGAGATTGCCGTCCGGATCGAGCACGATGAAGTTTCGCGCCCCCCACGGCTCCTTCTTCAGCGTCTGGTGAAAGGACACACCCGCCGCCTGGAAGTCGAGGAAAAGCTGCTTGATCTCAGCCGCGCTGTCGACGGCGATCGCGGCGGAAAGCAGATGCTCCCGGCTGCGGATATCGCCGGCAAAGACAGGCTCGCAGACCAGCCGCAAGGCAAGCTTGGCCCGGTCGCGGATGAGTTGTCCGTAGAAGGGCGGCTCTCCATAGAGGAAATCAACGGCAAAGCCGAGTTTGCCGGTGTAGAAGTCGCATGATCGCTGGATATCGGCGACGAAAAGCTGGGCAGCAATGGAACTGAGGACGGCGCGCGGCGCAGATTGATGGTTGGGGGTGCTCATGGTCGGGGCTCCTGATAGGAGCGCCTGCCACCCCTCGAAACCGCGCTGGCGTGCCACAAGTTCCTGCGCATCGCTGAGCCTGAACGGCGCATCCAACACGTCCTTGTCATCGAGATGCCGGAACCGCGGCAGGGCGGCCCGGATTTCGGCGGCAACGGGATGGTACCGTTCACGATGCCAGCGCAGATACTGCTTGGCTTGCTTTCTGAGGTTTTCGAGGTTCGGCATTGGCGCATCTGTTGTCATTTGACGCAGGCGGGCATTGCCCTTTCGACCGCACGTCGATGCGCCCTACGCAGCCCGGCAATAGTCGTGCGAACCAGCGGTCTTTGTCAAGACGGGCCCGCAACAGCAAAAAATCCGCCGACGGGTCACCGGCAGATGTACGGGAGGCAATGGCAGGGATAGGTCAGGGGCGCTGGGTCGCCAGCCAGCGGTCGGCGCTGGCCCGGCCGAAAACCCGGGCGCGGCGATTATATTCCGCGGTCAGCTGCCGCCGGCTTTCTTCGCGCGCATAGGTCCGTTTGGCCGGCCTGTTCTTCCGGACGCGCGCGGACATGGCATCCTGTTCAGGGCGAACGCGTGTGGCTTGCGCATTGGCACCGGGAGCATTGACACTGGGGGCAGCGGCATTGGGCATACCTTGCGCCTGGCTTTCAGCAGCAAAAAGTCCCGCAGCCACCGCTACGGCAAAAAACAGGCTTCGCATCAATATTATCCTTCTTGATTCGTCTGTGTTTTGACGGGTGCCAAAAGAGTTCACGACCTTTTCGTGAAGTTTCAAAACCCGTCAAGGGACAGTGCTGTCCCCTGTTTATAACTTACCAGCGGTAATGGCGGCCCCCATAGATAATCAGGGGCGGAGAATTGAATCGCATGTCATCGAATTGAGCCCGGCTTGTGGCACGGCGGTCCAGTTCAAGGTCGAGCAGGCAGCGGGCAAAGGCGTCGGTGCCCCGCTTGAAACCATAGGACGAACAGGTGCGGCCATCGATGGCGCGCCGTTCCTCCGGGGTAATGGTCTGGCATCCGGCAACGAACAGAATGAGAAGCAACACCGAACAGGTTGCACGTTTCATTGGGCTCTCCATGCCGCCGTTCTCCTGCGCGAGACGGCGACCAAATCAGTTCAACAGGCCGAGATTATCACAGAGCATCCGCTCGTGTTATCCCAATTGATCGATTGGATGGAGGAATTGCCGGAGAGGCAAAAATGTTCTGGAAAGTAAAGTCCGGTCAGACGATGAGGACGCCGGCAAGCATCACGATAATGATCATTCCCGCCAGCAGGGGCAGGATCGACATGCTGGCTTCCGCCGGTTTGGGTTTCAATACCAATTTGGCAAAGTCAGCAGCACGGTTGCCGCGATTTCTGTGACCACAAGGAACAAGACCAGAGGGAAGAATCCGTCGCTGATCTTTCTGTTGTCATTGGCTGGTGCAACGCTTGTCAAAGTCTGCTCCTGATTTAAACGACCTCCGCGGAACGCGAAACCCGGTCATGCTCGTCAGTGCCGATAGTCGGCTTGGTCACGCAACTGTAACAGCTTGAAACTTTTTGTCACCCCAAAAAGCACGTTCAGGCCCCAAACGTCTTTGTGAACGGCCCGTCCGGTGGGCCTTTTGCCTGTCAATGCCGAAGAAAACAATGTGGTTTCAGTGACTTGATTCGCGCGGTGCACAGGCGGAAAAACCTGCGCACCGCGCGTCTTTTTTTACTCGGCCGGAGCCGGGGCGGGATGAACCGTGGCCGAATTGTGGCTTGATTCGCCGTCGAAGTGGCTTCCCTGACTCGCATGCTTGAGCGGCCGGTTGCCGGTCATGGCGCGAACGAGCACGTAGAAGACCGGTGTCATGAACAGGCCGAACAGCGTCACGCCGATCATGCCGGAGAACACGGCCACGCCCATGGCGCTGCGCATTTCCGAACCGGCGCCCGTCGAGGTGACGAGCGGAACCACGCCCATGATGAAGGCAAGCGAGGTCATCAGGATCGGGCGCAGCCGCAGGCGGCTGGCTTCGATCACCGCCTTGAACGGCGTTGATCCCGCGAACTCCAGTTCCCGCGCAAACTCCACGATCAGGATGGCATTCTTGGCGGAGAGACCCACCAGCACGATCAGCCCGATCTGCGTGAAGACGTTGTTGTCACCGGCGGTCAGCCAGACGCCGAAGAGGGCGGCGAGCAAACCGAGCGGAACGATCATGATGATCGACAGCGGCAGGGACAGGCTTTCGTACTGGGCCGACAGCACCAGGAACACCAGCAGGATCGACAGCGGGAAGATCAGGTAGGCGGAATTGCCGGCGATGATCTCCTGATAGGTAAGCTCCGTCCATTCATAGCCGATGCCGGCCGGGAAGGTCTCGGCGGCGATGCGTTCGACGGCGGCACGCGCCTGTCCGGAAGAGAAGCCCGGCGCCGCGTTGCCGTTCACATCGGCCGCGAGGAAGCCGTTGTAACGCATGGCGCGGTCGGGTCCGGCACTCGACTGCACCTTGAGCAGGGCCGACAGCGGGATCATTTCACCCGAACCCGAGCGGACCTTCAGGTCGCCAATGTCTTCAGCCTTCGCCCGGAAGCCGGAATCGGCCTGCATGCGGACCGAATAGGTGCGCCCGAACTTGTTGAAGTCGTTGACATAGACGGAGCCGAGATAGATCTGCAGCGTGTTGAAGATTTCCGGCAGCGAGACGTTGAGCTGGCGTGCCTTGGCACGGTCCACATCGGCGTAAAGCTGGGGAACGTTGATCTGATAGCTGGAGAACAGGCCGATGAGTTCCGGAGCGGCGGCAGCCTTGGCAAGGAACGCCTTGGTGGCATCGTCCAGTGCCTGATAGCCCAGGCCGTTGCGGTCCTCGATCTGGAACTTGAAGCCGCCGATGGCGCCGAGGCCCTGCACGGGCGGCGGCGGAAAGACGGCGCTGAACGATTCCTTGATGCCGAACAACTGCATATTCAGCGCCTTGGCAATCGCTCCGGCACTTAAGTCAGGCGTCTTGCGCTCCTCGAATGGCTTGAGCGAGACGAAGACGATACCGGCATTGGAGCTGTTGGTGAAACCGTTGATCGACAGGCCGGGGAACGCAATGGTGCTCTGCACGCCCGGAATCTTCAGGGCGATGTCACCGATGCGGCGAACGACGGCCTCCGTGCGGTCAAGCGTTGCACCATCCGGCAGCTGGGTGAAGCCGACGAGATACTGCTTGTCCTGCGGCGGCACGAACCCGCCGGGAACACTCTTGAACATGAAGGCTGTCGCACCGATCAGCAGGATATAGATGCCCATCATCACGGTCTTGCGCGAAATGACGGCGGTGACGCCCCGGCTGTAGCCGTTGGCGCCGCGTGTGAACACGGTATTGAAGCCGCGGAACAGCCAGCCCAGCGTCTTGTCCATGAACCGCGTCAGCGCATCCTTCGGCTCGTCATGGCCCCTCAGAAGCAGGGCGGCGAGGGCCGGGGACAGGGTCAGCGAGTTGAAAGCGGAGATGACGGTCGAGATGGCAATGGTCAGCGCGAACTGGCGGTAGAACTGCCCGGTCAGGCCGCTGATGAAGGCAAGCGGCACGAAAACCGCCACCAGCACCAGCGCAATGGCGATGATCGGACCCGACACTTCGCGCATCGCCTGAACGGTTGCCGCGCGTGGCGCCAGACCGTTTTCGATGTTGCGTTCGACGTTTTCCACCACCACGATCGCGTCATCCACCACGATGCCGATGGCGAGCACGAGGCCGAACAGGCTCAGCGCATTCACCGAGAAGCCGAAGAGGTGCATGACGGCGAACGTACCGATGATCGAGATCGGAACCGCAATCAACGGGATGATCGAGGCGCGCCATGTCTGCAGGAACAGAATGACCACGAGAACGACGAGCACCACGGCTTCCAGCAGCGTGTGCACGACAGCCTCGATGGAGGCGCGGACGAACTGCGTCGTATCATAAACGATCTCATAGCTGACGCCTTCCGGCATGGTCAGCTTCATCTCGTCCATGACGGCACGCACCTGATCGGCGATCTGGATGGCGTTGGAGCCCGGTGCCTGGAAAACGGGGATGGCGACGGCCGGCTTGTTGTCGAGCAGGGAGCGCAGCGAATACTGGGCAGCGCCAAGCTCGATACGGGCGATATCGCGCAAATGCGTGATCGCGCCGTTGGCGGCGGTCTTGACGATGATCTGGCCGAATTCTTCCTCGGTCTGCAGGCGGCCCTGCGCGTTCACCGACAATTGCAGGTCAACGCCGTTGGGGCTGGGCGAGGCGCCGATGACGCCGGCGGCGGCCTGGACGTTCTGCGCGCGGATTTCATTGAGAACATCCGTTGCCGACAGGCCGAGCTCCGCCGTCTTCTGCGGATCAAGCCACACGCGCATGGAATAATCGCCCGAGCCGAACAGCTGCACGTCGCCGACACCGTTGATGCGGGCGAGCCGGTCCTTGATGTTGATCAGCGCGTAGTTGCGCAGATAGGTGATGTCATAGCGGTTGTTGGGCGAAATAAGATTGACCACCAGCATCAGGTCCGGCGAGCTCTTCACCGTGGTGATGCCGAGGCTGCGCACCTCTTCCGGCAGGCGGGGTTCCGCCTGCGAAACACGGTTCTGCACCAGCTGCTGCGCCTTGTCGGGGTCGGTGCCGATGGCGAAGGTCACGGTCAGGGTCATCTGGCCGTCGGTGGTTGCCTGGCTGCCCATGTAGAGCATGCCTTCGACGCCGTTGATCTGTTCCTCGATCGGCGTTGCCACGGTTTCGGCAATGACCTTCGGGTTGGCACCCGGATATTGCGCGCGCACCACGATGGATGGCGGCACGACATCCGGATATTCCGAAACCGGCATGGCCGTCAGGGCGATCAGGCCGCCAAGGAAAATCACGAAAGACAGAACGCCCGCGAAGACCGGGCGGTCGATGAAGAAATTGGAGATATTCATATCACTATCCGCCTGCCCGTTGCGGGGCTTTGCTGCGATTACTGTTGTGTCTTGGCTGGATCGGTGGCCAAGGCCTGCAAATTGTGTGCTGCAGCGCCCATGGCGACCATTTCAGGAGCGACGAGCGAACCGGGACGAATGCGCTGCAGGCCGTTGACGACGATCTTTTCGTCCGGCTGCAGGCCGCTGGTGACGATACGCAGGCCTTCCGCCGGTGCCCCGAGCGAAATCTCGCGGTATTCGACGATGTTCTTGTCGTTGACCACCATGACGAACTTCTTGCTCTGGTCGGTGCCGACAGCCTTTTCATCGACAAGCAGTTCCTGCTTTTCGTTGGCCGTGCCCATGCGCAGCTTGGCAAACTGGCCCGGCATGAACTTGCCGTCCGCATTGTCAAACACTGCCCGTACCTTGACCGTGCCGCTGGCGACATCGACGCTGTTGTTGATCAGCTGCAGCTTGCCCTTCACGTCGCTCTGGCCGTAAACATCCATCACGACGGGGATGCGGTCGGAGAAATCGCGGCTGTTGAGACCCTGCGGCAGGTCGGCGAGGGCCTGTGCCACGGTGTTCTCATTGGCCTCGAAGCTGGCGTAGATCGGGCTGATCGAGACGATGGTGGTCAGCAGCGGCGAGCTGGGACCGGAGGCGATCAGATTGCCGGCGGTGATTTCGATGCGGCCGACGCGGCCGCTGATGGGCGCACGGATTTCCGTGTAATCGAGGTTGAGCATGGCGGTCTTGAGTCCGGCCTGTGCCGCTTCGAGATCGGCCTGTGCGCCGCTCTGCACATTGATGCGTTGGTCATAGTCGCTCTGGGACACGGTGCGCGAATCGATCAGGCGCTTGCCGCGTTCCAATTCGTTCTTGGCAAGGGACAGTTTCGATTCGGCGGCGCTGACGGCGGCCTTTGCCCGCGCGACCTCGGCTTCATAGGGAGCCGGATCGATCTTGACGAGGAGGTCGCCCTGCTTGACCAGTGCACCTTCCTTGAAGGCGATGGACTGGATGGCCCCGGCGACGCGCGAACGAAGGTCGACATGGTCGATGGCTTCGAGGCGGCCGGAGAACTCGCTCCACCGGGTGATGAGCTTCGGCTGGACGACAGCGACGGAAACGGGCGTCGCCACGGGCGCGGCCTGCTTGCTGGTTTCGGCATGGCTCTTGCCAAGATCGAACAGTTGGGTCGAACCCACGGCTGCCAGCGCCACAATAAAGCCGCCGACATAGAGTGATCTTTTGTAAGTGCTGATTGACATCGTGGTCATCCTGCTTTGAAAGTTGTATCGCCATTGGGAGTGGCTAAACGAAATTGGATCGTTGACGATCGATACCGATCGGTATAAAACGAGATATAAGGCTGCGGTACGGTGGCTGTCAATTGGATTTTATACCGAGCGGTATATTTCTTCTAGGGAGTCTTGTCCATGGGACGGCCGAGGGAATTTGATGCCGATGAGGCACTGCAGACTGCGCTCGAACTTTTTTGGCGCAAGGGCTACGAGGGCACATCCATCACTGACCTGACGGACGGCATGGGTATAACCAAGCCAAGCCTTTACGGCGCCTTCGGCAACAAGGAAGAATTGTTCCGCATGGCGCTCGAGCGCTATGAGCAGAATTACATGGCGTTTTTCTGGAAAGCGCTGGAGCAGCCGGACGCACGCACCGTCGCAATGGATATTCTGCACGGCTTTGCCGATGCGCAGACCTGCGACTGCAATCCCTCGGGGTGCATGGGAATCAATGCGGCCATGGGCTGCAGCGATGCCGCCGCCGCCATCCAGAAAACCATCATCGAAAAGCGCAATATGGGCCAGAAGGCGCTGGCGCGGCGTTTTGCCCGGGCGAAACGCGAGGGTGACCTGAAAACCGAGTGCGATCCGGAAGATATCGCCCGGTTTATCATGACCATATCCCAGGGTACCGCGGTACAGGCATCGAGCGGAACCGCGCGGGAAGAGCTCTACAGGCTCATTGATATCGCCATGCGCTGCTGGCCGGGCTGATCACGGACGATTGGCATTTTCTGCAGTTCGTGCAGGATTTTCACACCAGCCGGTGACGGAACAGCCAGGATGAAACCGGCAGTGTCACCACCGAAATGCCGATGAGCGCCAGCATTTCCGGCAGGAGCTGGCGAATCCCTGCACCTTCCAGATAGACCTGGTGCGTGATGCTGATGGCATAGCGCAGCGGATTGATCAGCGTGAAATATTGCAGGATATCCGGCATGTTGCCGATGGGCGCCGTCAGGCCCGACAGCAGCATGAACGGCATCAAGAGCACGAAGGAAAAGATCATCGCCTGCTGCATGTTCGCGGCCAGCGACGACAGGAAAAGCCCGATGCCGACCGCTGCCGCCAGAAACAGGATCAATCCCATATAAAGAATGAGGTAGGACCCGGCGAAGGGGATCTGGAACCACAGCTGCGCGACGAGCAGGATGAGCGTTGCCTGCGTGGTGCCCACCATCATCGACGGCAGGGCCTTGCCCACCATGATTTCGGAGGGGCGGAAGGGCGTGACCAGCAACTGGTCCAGCGTTCCCGCCTCCCGCTCGCGCGCCACGGACATGGCGGTCAGCATCATCGTCATCATCATGGTGATGGTGCCGATCAGTGACGGGATCATGTTCCAGCGCGTCTCCAGGCTCGGATTGTACCAGGCGCGTGTCGTCACCGTGATTCCGGTATTGGCGGCCTGGCCGTTCTCGGCACGCCAGCGATGGGTGAAATCCGTCACGATGGCGCTGACATAGCCCTGCGCCGTGCCCGCCGTATTGGAATTGCGCCCGTCGGCGATAACCTGCAACTGGGCAGGCTTTCCGGCCATCAGGTTCTTTTCAAAGTCCTGATCGATGACCAAAACCAGCAGAACGCGCCTGTTGTTGATGTAACCGGCGATATCGCCTGTCCGCTGCAGAGTGGCAATGCGGGTAAACGTGGCGGAACCATCGAACCGTGCGGCCAGCGCCATCGAGGCGGCGCTGTGATCGTGATCGAGGAGGGCGTAGGGCACGTTGTTGAGGTCGTAGCTCGCGGCATAGCCGAAGACCAGGCATTGCATGATCGGCGGCACCACCAGCACGATGCGGCTCTTGGGGTCCTTCAGCATGGCCAGCAATTCCTTGCGGATGAGGGCGATGATGCGGAAGAGCGACTGGATCATGGCTGCCTCACCCGAGTTTCTTGCGCGTTGCCCGCACGGAAGCGGCCATCAGCACCGTTGCCATCACCGCAAGCACCGCGGCGTTGGGCAGGATCACCCCCCAGATATCGCCGGCCAGAAACAGGGTCTGCAGCACGCTGACGAAATAGCGGCCGGGGAAAATATAGGTGATGAACTGGATGACGAGCGGCATGCTGCGGATGTCGAACATAAAGCCGGACAGCATCATTGCGGGCAGGAAGGTGACGACGAGGGTGACCTGACTGGCAACGAACTGGCTCTTGGTGACCGATGAAATCAGCAGGCCGATACCGAGCGCCACGATCAGATAGAGCATCGAGACGATGACGAGTATCCACAGCGAGCCGCGCAGCGGCACATGGAACAGAATCTGGCTGCCGACAACGGACAATGCCAGCCCGAGCATGCCGAGAACGAAATAGGGAATGATCTTGCCGAGCAGGATTTCAACCGGCCGCACCGGCGTGACGAACAGGGCCTCGAAGGTGCCGCGCTCCCATTCCCGCGCCATGACGAGCGCGGTCAGGAGTGCGCCGATCAGCGTCATGACCAGCACGATCAGCCCCGGCACGAGGAAATAGCTGCTTTCATTGGCCTCGTTGAACCAGAGCCGCGTCTGTATATCCACCGAAGCGCCATTACTTGTGATCCTGCCTTCGGCCGCCTGCCGCGCCAGCCACGTGGCAACGGCGCCTTGCGCATAGGCCAGCGAAATGCGCGCCGTATTGGCATCGGTGCCGTTGACGACGATCTGGATATCGCCATTGCCCAGCGCAACGTTTCGGGCAAATTGCGGCGGAATGCGCACGATACCGCTGACGGTCTTGTCCTTGAGCAGCCGCTCGGCCTCCGCCATGGTCTTGACCGGATGGGTCTGGAAATAGTCCGAAAGCTCGAAACCCGACACCGCGCCGCGCGCTTCGGCGGAATTCTCTTCCATCACGAGGGCGACCGGCAGGTTCTTCAGATCGAAGGACAGGCCGTAGCCGAACAGGATCAGCAGCATCATCGGCATGACGATGCCGACGGCGATGCTGCTGGGATCGCGGATCACCTGCCAGGATTCCTTGCGCACCAGCGCCAGGATGCGCCGCAGGCTGCCCGAATGCTGCGATGCGGCGGTCATGCGGCCTTGCCCCTTGTTTCAGCGGCGCTGCGCGATTCCTCGACAATGGCGATGAATGCATCCTCCATGTTCGGCTCGCGCCCGTCCTGCGGCTTGGCGCGGCCACGGATGTCGGCGGGCGTTCCCTCGGCAAGGTTGCGCCCGGCATCCATGATCATGATCCGGTCGCAATATTCCGCTTCTTCCATGAAATGCGTGGTAACGATGACCGTTACGCCCTGTTCCGACAGCGCGGTGATGCGCCCCCAGAATTCGCGTCGGGCGAGGGGATCGGCACCGCTCGTCGCCTCGTCGAGGAACAGGATATCCGGTTCGTGCAACAGCGCGGCGGCCATGGCAAGACGCTGCTTGAACCCGCCGGGCAACTGGCCGCTCGGCAGCGTCGCCAGTTCACCGAGTTCAAACTGCTGCTTCGACCAGTCGATGCGTTCGCGCTTTTTCGCGCCGCGCAGGCCATAGGCGCTGGCGAAGAAATCCAGGTTCTCGTCCACCGAGAGATCACCATAGAGCGAGAATTTCTGCGCGACATAGCCCAGATTCTGCCGCGCCTCCGCCCGCGCCGTGCGCAAATCCGCACCGGCAACCCGCAATGTTCCGCTGGTTGCGGGAATCAACCCGCACAGCATGCGGAATGTGGTGCTCTTGCCCGCGCCGTTCGGCCCGAGCAGCCCATAGATCTCGCCGCGCTTCACCCGGAAACTGACATGGTTCACCGCGGCGAAATCCCCGAACATGCGCACGAGATCATGCACCTCCACGGAAATCTCATCCTTGCGTGCTGAGTCTGCCGCGCGCTGCAGCTCCAGGCTGCTGGAATGGCCTTCGCCCGCCACGGCGCTGAACAGCACCATGAAGCCATCCTCGAAACGCGGCGGGGTTGCGGTCAGCGCCACGGGCCGGCCGTCGACGCTGAGTTTGCCGTTGAAACCCGGTTGCCGGACGATGCGCACCTTGCCTGCTTCAGGCACCGCATCCACCACGCCGTCATGGCGGAACAGCCGCGCCTGCAGCGAGCGGGCATTCATGCCGTCCTGCGGCGCGGCGATGAACACATTGCCTTTCGCGCGGGCGGTGATCTCGTCGGGCTTGCCCTGCGCCAGCACCTTGCCCAGATGCATGACGACCGCATGGTCGCAGAACTCGGCCTCGTCGAGATAGGAGGTGCTGACAATGACCGTCAGGCCGTCTTCGCGCACCAGTTTCAGCACGATCTGCCACAGTTCCCGCCGCGACAGCGGATCGACGCCGACGGTCGGCTCATCGAGCAGCAGCAATTCCGGCGAGCGCACCAGCGTGCAGGCAAGACCGAGCTTCTGCTTCATGCCGCCGGACAGTTTTCCCGCCAGCCGTTCGGTGAAACGGCCAAGATTGGTCATGTCCATCAGCCGCGGATAGATCTCGCGGCGCTGGTCCGGGGTGATGCCATGCAGGTCCGCATAAAGATCGAGATTTTGCTGAACGCTCAGATCCTCATAAAGACCGAATTTCTGCGGCATGTAGCCGATGCGGTTCTGCACCGCCTGCGGATCGGCCGCGACATCGATGCCGAGCACCTTGAGTTCGCCGCTCTCGGCCGCCATCAGCCCGGCCATCAGCCGCAGGATTGTCGTCTTGCCCGCGCCGTCGGGCCCGACAAGGGCGGTCACCGTCCCGTGGCGCGCCTCAAACGAGACATCGTCGAGCGCCTTGACCGTTTCGCCGGTATCGCGGTGGAACGTCTTGTGAATGGACCGCGCCGTGACGGGGGAGGCTGGCGCGGCGGCGGTCATGGTTTTGTGTCCGCCATTGGCGCAATCGCGTGCGGCGCGGCATCCGGCCGCAACGTGACGGTGGCCGGCATGCCGAGCCGCAGCACATCCTTCTGGTCCTCGACAAAGACGCGCACCTCATAGACGAGGCTGGTGCGCAGGTCGGTCGTCTCCACGGTTTTCGGGGTGAACTCCGCTACCGGCGAGATGAAGCCGACCCAGCCGTCCAGCGGCTGATCGGGAAAACTGTCCGTGGTGATCCTGGCCCGCATGCCGGGGCGCAGATGGCCGAGATTGGTTTCGGAGACATAGGCGCGCACCCATTTCGTGCCGCGCGTTGCCAGCGAAAACACCGGTTTGCTGGGCGCTGCAATCTCGCCCGGTTCCATCAGCCGCGAGCGCACGACGCCATCAAACGGCGCAAAAAGCTGCGCATCGGCAAGCTGCTGGCGCATGAGTGCCAGTTGCGCCTCGCTGCCGCGCAACTGCGCTTCGCTCTGGCTGATTTCCTCGACACGCGGACCGGCGATGGCAAGCGCCAGCGCACTTTGCGCCACGTCCACCTTGGCGTCGGCAACCGCCGCCGCCGCGCGCGCCGTATCGAGGTCCTGCTTGCTGGCGGTGGCATTGGCGGTCAGTACGCTTTGGCGCTCGAATTGCGCCTTGGCGTTCAGCGCATCGGCCTGTGCCGACACCAGATTGGCGCGGGCCTGGGCGATTTCCTCAGGCCGGCTGCCGTTTTTCAGCTGGAGCAGGGCGGCCTGCTGGGCGGCGACCGTTGCCTCCGCCTGCTGCACCTGCGGGGCGAGGCGGCTGGTATCGAGCCGCGCCAGCACCTGGCCCTTGCCCACCACATCGCCTTCTTCCGCCAGCACCTCGGCAATCCGCTCCGACCCATTGAAGGCAAGCGATGCCTGCCGCAGGTCGACATTGCCGTACAGCGTCAGCGCATCGTTCGCCGATGACGGGCGATAGTACCACCAGGCTCCGCCGGCGAGGGCGGCGATGAGGATCAGCGGAAGCAGGAGACGGATGATTTTGCTCATGCGCCATCATACAGGCCGTGTGCGCATTATGTCAAATTTGAATTTCAATTTGAACTTTTAATCCTTTCAAATCTGGGTTACTGTACGGGCATGATACGCAAAACACCTCGAAAACTTCCCGGACGGCGCGAGGACGGCGCTTCGACCAAGGCCCAGATTCTGGAAGCGGCGGGCGAAATCTTTGCCGAAAAAGGCTTTGACCGCGCCACGGGCAAGGAGATCGCCGAGCGGGCCGGGAGCAATTCGGCCGCGGTGAATTATTATTATGGCGGTATTGAAGGGCTCTATGCCGCGGTGCTGGTCGAGGCGCACCGGCGGCTCCTGACCTACGACCGGCTGGTGGCGCTGGCGCAGGGACCGGGGGCTTCCATCGACAAGCTGAAAATCCTCATCGGACTGATTGCCGGGGCAATCACCGCCCCAGCGTCATCCACATGGGTGTTGCGGGTGCTGAGCCGCGAGATTCTCGCGCCATCCCAGGCCTTTCCCGTGCTGTTGAAACAGGAGGTGCT
The DNA here is from genome assembly GCF_902479695.1 of uncultured Phyllobacterium sp. Classification (NCBI taxonomy): domain Bacteria; kingdom Pseudomonadati; phylum Pseudomonadota; class Alphaproteobacteria; order Hyphomicrobiales; family Phyllobacteriaceae; genus Phyllobacterium; species uncultured Phyllobacterium sp. The sequence goes on from NZ_CABSQF010000013.1 coordinate 14,909, forward strand.
GCCGAAGAAACAGGTGGTAACCGGGCTCGTTGCCGATATTCTGGGGGTGCCCGCCGACCATCCGGCTGTGGGGCGGTGTTTGCTCAATATGGTCTCGCCCTTTGCCATGCTGCTGCTCGGCAACCGCCAATTGCTGTCACAGGTTCTGCCCGATCTGTTCGCACCGGCGCCCGGTGCGCAGGAAGCCATTATCGCCCATTTCCAGTGTTTTGCTTTGGCGGGATTGGCGGCGACAGCGGCGGAGTTGAAGCGGGAAGCCGGGGGCTAGCGTCTGTTTCATGCTGGAAGCGCGGCAGGCCGGATCATTCTTTCATCCGCAGTCTCACCCCCGGACCACCATTCACCATCCGCCTCAAAGATAACCCCGCTGTTTCCAGAGCCGCTGCGATAGCCATGATGGTCGCTGGTTTCAGTTTCTCGCCGCGTTCCAATCGGGCGATTGTATCCGTCGACACGCGGGCAAGAGCCGCGAGATCACGCACGCCAAGTCCCAAAGCCGCACGCGCCATTTTGCACTGTAAATCGATCATTTTCGCTGCACGGTTACGATTTTTCCGGAGGCGCCGGAGTAAACAATCGCGGGGCAAGAGAATCAACCGTCCGGCATTTACCAGCGCTTACCTGACCAACCGCACGCCAGCGCCACCGCTGGTCATCTCACCATCCTGCTGGAACACCACGCCCTCGGCCTTGAGCGCATCGGTTACCGCATCCAGGGTATCGGTGCGGACTTTCACTCTTTCGCTTCCGAAGGCCTCCATGTTGCGTATGGTGTTGGCGCTCACGCCCGCCTTCTCGGCGAGGGTGATCTGCTCCATGCCAATCAGCGAACGGGCTGCTCTGATCTGATTTCCGATAATAGCCATGTTGTTTCCAGAGTAAACGTTTTTGGTATTATACCTAAGTTCAATTGACCGTAAATGAGCTCGGCGCGTATGGTTTCAGTCGCAATATTTTTGGTAATGATCACTAATCAGGAGAGGCGGTTCGGCACAAGGCAGTGTACATCATCCCGCAGGCAGTCTCACCCCCGGACCGCCCGGCGTCATTTCTCCCTCGGCCTGAAAGATGACCCCTTGAGCTTCCAGCGCGCGCTTGATGACATCGAGTGTTGCGTGGCGCGGCTCGGATACACCGCTCTCAAATTGCCGCACCGTCACAATGCCAACATGCGCCGCATCGGCAAGTTGCTGCTGAGACCATTGGATAAGGGCGCGTGCTGCGCGGCATTGTGCAGATGTGATCATGCTTTCCTATAGTAAATCCCGACTATTTTTACCAGAACTGTCGAAAATAGATGGTTTTAAACAGTATGAATTTCAGCATCAGTCTGCCTGGAAATTTTCGAAGCTATGCCCGGAATATAAGGGAACATCGACGCCGCCGATATCGGCAATGAGCGGCAGCAATCGGCAATCCAATATGTCTGCGACATCGCCGACGAGCGTCTGGTTGTCATTAAAGCTTTGCTCGACGGGGCGAACACGAACGCTGCTTAAAGTGGAAGCTGGACCGTTGCCACAGCATTCCTCCTCGGATATCCCGATGAAAACCTATCCCGCAGAAGAGACCGGCCCCCATGCACGCGACATCCCACCCCATTGCCGCGGTTCTGGTTCATGTCGGCGATGTTGAAGCGGGGCTCGCATGGTATCAGCGCGTTTCCTGAGGCTGTCCGCACGCGGCTCGACGAATTTGATTTCGACTTCCTGCAGCTCGGCTCCGTCTGCCTTGAAATCGTGCCTGCAGACGCGCAGGTGGGGTCAGGGCCTTTCGGCTCCGTCGTCTATTGGGCGGTGGACGATTTTGACGCGGCTCTGGCGCATGTGGAAAAACTGGGCGCCACGCTCTATCGCGGGCCGCTGGCGATACAGGATGGCCTTGCCATGTGCCAGGTTCGCGATTCCTGGGGCAACTGCATCGGTTTGCGGGGTCCCCGGCCTGCGGCGCCCGGATAAGGCGTTGCGGGTGGCCGCGGGCGAGGTGAACGCAATACCGTTCATACTCTGTTCATCCTTGAAGGCGCACCTATCCCCGGTATGAATCGATAGGAGTGACGAATGAAAAATCTTGTTTCGCTGTTTACCGCCGGCTTGCTGGCGGTTCTTGTTGGACTGACTTCGGTCGTTTCTTCGAATGCGGCACCGGTATCGGCCCAGAAGGCGCCGGTCGTATCCAATGTCGAGCAGGTGCAGTACGTTGAGCGGCGCCGCCACGACAATCGCCGTTGGGATCGCCGCGATGACCGTCGCTGGGATCGCCGTGATAATCGCCGCCGCCCGCACTACAACAACCGCGGCTACCGTCCCGGCTACTGGAAGAATCATCGCGGCTACCGTGAACATCGCCGCGGCTATCGCCGTCACAGCGATGGCTACTGGTATCCGCTGGGTGTCTTCCGTCTCTGATTCCCATCAGAACGCTTGAATGCAGAAAGGGCGGCTCGCGAGAGCCGCCTTTTTCTATGGCCGGCTGCTCTCCAGTGCCGCGCCGAGAGTGGCCAGCAGATCCCTCGACGCGGCGATGTCCTCAAGCCGCATCCCGGCGGACAGCGCATTCACCCATTCGGCCTGGCGCCGCATCAGCGCCTCGTAGGACGCAGTCCCCTGAGACGTCGGGCCGAGCAGGCTGGCGCGGCGGTGCCGCGGGTTCGGGCCGTAGGCCGCAAGCCCGTCATGCACCAGCTCATCGGCCAGGCGCTGCACGCTCTGGCGCGTCTGGGCGAGGTGGCGGGCGACATCCGCCACGGTTGCGGCCTCCTGAACGATCGCGCCCATGACCTGCCAGCGCGCGGCGGTCAATCCGAACGGCGCGCTCAGCCGGTTGCCGGCCTCGGTCAGGCGGCCGGCGGTTTGCAGGATGTCCCAGACGAGCCGGCTCAATTCTTCGCCCTGAGGGGTACGCATGCTGATCTCCCGAATTTCCAGCGACATATTGACAGTATGTTGTCAAAATGCAAAATTGACAACACATTGTCAACTTGAGGTATAGCATGACCCCGTCTGAACTTGTCAAAGGCCTGTATGAGGATTGTCTCAATCCGCGCCTGCTCGAGCGGCTTCCGGAGTATCTGTCGGAGGGTTTCGTCGGCGCCGGTGGCGAGCAGGGGCCGCAAGGCTTCCGGCAGACCGTCGAACGGATGATCACGGCGTTTCCCGGCCTGCGGTTTGAGCTGGAAGACCTGTTCGCGGCGGGAGACAGGGTATGCGTGCGCTGGCGCTTCGAGGCGGCGCATCTGGGGCCACTGTCGGGTATCGCGCCCACCGGCAAGACTGCGGTTCAGCAGGGAATCGCCATCTATCAGGCGCAGGATGGCAAGCTGACGCGGGCATGGCTGCAGGTCGACCGCCTGGGTGTCCTGCAGCAGATCGGGGCGGTAACGCTCTGACGGAAAGGGGCGTGCCAGACAGACCAGAACATGCACGGCAACCGGCGGTGTCCGAGTGCCTGCACTGGGGGATAACGGTCTTGGAGGGCAAGGGTGGAAAATGGCGGAGAGGAAGCCGCCATATAGTAATAGCACAACGTCGCATTTGATGTCTTATCTATATGTTTTTATTGATATTGACGGCTTAAATTGTTTTTTCGCATTGCACGCTGTATCATGGTGTTGCATAATCTTTGGTAGGTCTATTGGTGGGTCGATATGGAGCGTACATGCCTCGCAAAGCGCAAGAACTTGGTCCACTTCATATAAAACGACTTGTAGAGCCCGGCATCCATTTTGTCGGAGGCGTCAATGGGTTGCAACTGCAGGTGAAGGATACGGGCGCACGCTCGTGGCTGCTTCGCGTTCAGATCGGTAACAAAAGGCGCCACATTGGTCTTGGGGGGTATCCAGACGTTACGCTTGCTCAGGCAAGAGATCGGGCGCGAGAGGCTCATGACAAGATTCGCCTCGGTATCGATCCTGTCGAAGAGCGTCGGACTATACGACTTGCTCTTAAAGCCGAAAGTACCGTGCTAACCTTCGAAGAAGCTGCAAGTCGCTGGCACAAATCAAAACAGCACGAATATCAAAATGGCAAGCATGCGGATCAGGTTCTAAACACGCTCGTGACATACGCTGGTCCAGTGATTGGAACTATGCGGGTTAACGAGATCAACGTGGATGACATCTACAATGTTCTCGACCCTCTTTGGACGGCCAAAACCGAGACGGCAACGCGGCTCCGCGGACGCATCGAGAATGTGTTGGCTTGGGCTACAGTTTCAGGCTACCGGACAGGGGAGAACCCGGCACGTTGGAAGGGCAATCTAGATGCTCTCATGGCCAAGCCTGGCAAATTGAAGAAGACGGTGCACCACAAGGCATTGCCCATCGACCAGATTTCCGACTTTCTGACAGCGCTGCGAAAAACCGAGGGTATGGGATCGCTGGCGCTGGAGTTCTGCATATTGACGGCCACGCGCTCTGGCGAGGTACGCGGAGCGACGTGGGATGAGATTGATTTTGACAAGAAAGTCTGGACCATACCGGCGGAAAGAATGAAAGCAGGCAAGGAGCACCGTGTGCCCCTCTCGAAAGCCGCTATTCAACTGCTCCGCAAAGTCCCTCGTTTCCAGAACTCGAATTTCGCGTTTGCTGCGGTTCGTGGTGGCAAAATCTCTGACATGACAATTTCGGCGGTGCTGCGGCGCATGAAGATTGCTGCCGTTCCGCATGGGTTTCGCTCGACGTTTCGCGACTGGTGTTCCGAGCGTACTGCTTACCCCAACGACGTCGCGGAAATGGCGTTGGCGCACACTATCGGAAACAAGGTTGAAGCTGCGTATCGACGTGGCGACCTTTTTGAAAAGCGTGTGCAGATGATGGAAGACTGGGCAATTTTTTGCCAACGAAGAAAATCGTAGAAATTTGCTTGGCTGAGAAAACACGTATTGCAACGGGATGATTCAACTGTTAGTCAAACGTTCGTACTAGTTACCAGATAAGATTATATCTCCTAACATACTGCGCATGACGTGCGGTCCAAGCAAGGATCGTTGAGTCATGTCTATAAAATCCCCTCTGTTTCATAATTCAAATAACGTTTGGTTGCGCCTTGGTGATTTGACTGAGCGCTATAGCTGCAGTCCAAGCACCGTTTGGCGCTGGTCGAAGAGCCGTGCGACTTTTCCCAAACCTGTGCGACTTGGCCCCAACACCATCGCTTGGTCGCTTTCGGCTATTGAGGAATTTGAAGCCTCTCAAAAGGAGGACTCAAGCCGATGAGCGAACGGCCCTTTATGCAGCTTTACGTATCCGACTTTGTTGGCGACACACTCCACCTTAGCCCTGAACAGGTGGGATCCTACATGCTGCTGCTTATGGCCATGTGGAATGCTCGGGGTTCTTTACCGGATGATGATGTGAAACTCGCTAGAATTGCACGCCTTTCTGTGAAGAAATGGCGTTTCATAGGCCCTGACGTCATGGCATTTTTTCATCGATCGGAAGGAGGCATTACCCACAATCGTCTGGCAAGAGAGCTTGAGAAGAGCGAAAGGAAAAGTGAATCGAGGTCTGCCGCCGGGAAAGAGGGCGCGACTGCTAAGGCGTTGAAAGATAAGATTGCACATCAAGCATTTGTCGCTGCTGTGCCACAGCATCTTCCAGATACCAGAAGGATAAAAGAAGAACCTAGCGGTTCTTCCAAAAAAAGAGCAACACGCCTTCCGTTCGACTGGGTTATTCCAGATGATTGGCATGACGAAGCTGTTGAGCACGGATTAAATCCAGCTCTGGTGAATGTCGAAGCAGAGCGAATGAAGAACTGGTCGCTCAGCTCGAAAAACGGAGCCAAACTTGATTGGCACGCCACTTGGCGCAACTGGTTCCGCAACAAAATACCCATTGAGCCCCAAGGCAGAGCATCATCAAAAAAATCACGCATGGAAATGTATGGGCCCAGGAAGCTCGAGATATGGGAATTATTGGATATGACTTCGGCGGATCAAAATTATCATCAGAAAGCAACGCAATCGGAAATGGTGGGAGCTCTCTGCCTGCTCGCTGCATTACCTTCACGCGAGGCGGATAGTGAGCAGATCAAGGCTGCCTATTACATCGCGCTTGATGGTGTAACGGTTTTTAGTCTTATGCGCGCTGTGAAGAATATTCTCCAAGGCAAACTCGGTCACGAGTATTTCCCAAGTCCGGTGGCTCTGCGAACGCAGTGCGAGGAAGTTATGACGTCGATTCGTGCTGCAGAATATAGGGAAATGTTGGCTCGCAAGGACCAATTGCAAATAGCACCGGTTAGTGTCACGGAAGAAGATAGAGCGCGCGCCAAATTGATATACGAAGAATTCGTCAAGCAACACCATGCTATCAAGGCTCAAACATCATTTACCCGCGATGTCCGCCCTAAATATGATCCGGCATTGCTCGACAAGATTCCCGATGCAACGCCGCCGCAAGGCACTTTGAAACGGTTAGGCAGCGGTATGCTGGAGAAGAAATATCTAGCGAAAAAGCCAAAAAGGAAGATTAACGCAGAGACAACCCGGCACGCGTCGCAATGAATGATCGTTGTATCGAGGGTGATACTTGTGTGTTTGCTATATCTTTAAGAAAAGGTTCAAACCGCCTTCTGGCGCTCGTCTCTGTAAGCGAGCGCCGAACGCTTTCAATTCCAAACCCGCGCGTAATCCGATGGCAATTGTTGTTGCTTGGAATGGGGGTGATTCAACTTCTTATATCGAAGCTAGCATATTTTCTGGCACAACCCCGGTAAGCATCATTTCGCGGCATTGCGTAGTGATTGCCTATTGAGCCGATGAAAGTGGAAGTTCTAACACCATGCGGCGGGCCAGGTATTCGTCTTTTTGATCAGAATTGTCTGTGAATGTACCGTCAGCAATACCAACGTTCCAGTCATTTTTAGCCTGCTCTAGGAGGTCTTTCATCACGCTGTGCCCAAAGCCACCGCCGAAAAACAGGAAGCCGTGTGCAAGGTTATAGTGATTGCCAATAGTTCTTGAAAGACCGATCAATTGCTCGTTGAGGCATTTTCGATCAATAATTATCGATAACGCAACAGGCTGATTGGACCATTCTGACGTGCCACGTAGTGCTGCGGTGAACCGACACATGCCAGGCTCGGCTACAGCTTCGATCGTCCATGTTGTCGTACCGTACTGTGTGATTGCCGCACTAGGAAATCTCCCTGATATGGAATCGTTCGCAAACTTCACAAAGTTGGAAAGTTTGTCGCGAAAATCATCAAACACAGTCGTTATGACTTCGTTGTCAATACGAATTTGCAGCACGATTGAGCCCCAAAAGATGGAAGAGGGCTCAATGCTGACGATGCTGTCGACAGAATGTTGGTTTGTGTGGAGAAGTTCATTTTTCATGTTATGATTCAACATGATAACGCATCGTCCGGTAAGTGAAAATTCTATTATTGATCGTTTCGGTTTTATTGTTACCGCTAGAAGGTGTAGCTTTGTCTCCAAAGATAAAAAAGAAATGCGCACAGTTTCTGACTCCGCGGATGTCGCGTTTTGTCAGCGAGTATCTTGTCGATCTGAATGCGACCCAGGCTGCAATCCGCGCTGGTTACAGTCCCAAAACGGCTTGCCAGATCGGGGCCGAGAACCTGACAAAACCTGTCATTTCCGCTGAAATCGAAATGCGGCTTGAAATTCGCAAGCGAGAGCTGGAAATTGATTCCGATTGGTTTCTGCAATGCCTGCTAGAAGACAAAGACGCAGATATGAGAGATCTATTTGATGAGAACAATTATTTGTTGCCGCCAACAGAGTGGCCCTTGATTTGGCGGCAAGGTCGGGTCCGCAGCGTAAAGATCAAAGATATTTATGAAGGCGAGGGGGCAAATCGTGTTCGCGTTGGCCAGAACTACAGTATTTCGTTTTTCAACCACCGTATGCGGATATTGGAGATGATCGGTAACCACGTATCGATTCAGGCCTTCAAACAACGAGCGGGTCCAAAGCAAACGGAGTTGATAGCTGAACTCTCTGCAGCGATAGTTGGCAAAAGTATCCGGCCCGCAGATAAAGTGCAGCTTGCGTAGGACGACTTATTTGGTCTGCAAAACGCGATTTGGACGAGCGAGCGCAACTCGTGCCACACTGCAATTCAATGCTTATCAGTTATTTGTGAGAGTGCGAGCATTTCAAGCGTGTAAGTTTTTACTCACTCATAAACGAACAGTTGTATATGCCGATAAGGCGAAAACACCGGTGAGCGGATGAGCGGCGGGACAGAGCCGAGAGGGCAGGGGAGGACCGGAAAACCCAATCAAAGCAATGCTGTACAGCCGAGCAAAGCTAGTAAATGGGCACATACGGGGCCGATGGACGGCCGTAGAGCCAGTTCAGGCCGGGCTGGGTGATACAAGACCTATTCAGCAGAATGATAGGTCAATTTTAGTCGACAATGCAGAAGTTAGTAGGCATATAAATACGCGATAAAGGGAAAAAAATAATAAAAACAATGTCTTTTTTTGGTACTAGACGTGGCTAGCGGGACTCAAATCCGGTAAGCGGAGCAAATTTCCGGGCACAAGCCAATTAACTTTCTGTCGCGATGAGCTGAGCAAGCGGTGGGTTCTTTTGGTTGCTAATTTTCAGTCCGATGCGATCGCCCAGAAAGGTGAAGAAGGAAATGCCCAGCTTGCGACAGGTCTTCATCAGGCCGAGCATCACATCACGAGCCTGACGGCTATTGATGCTCATGGTGCCGGCAGAAATCTTGCGCTTGGTCATACAGACACGTAGATCATTTTGGGAGGCATTGATGTGGAGCGGAATCTCGGGCCGATCGAGAACCTTCAGCAGTTCATCCTTGTGCCGGTACAGGCGCAGGAGCAATTGGTCGAGGGCAATGTATCCGGCGCGCAGAGTGAATATCTTGTCGAAGCGCCGGCGCAATGCATTGGCGGCATCAGTTTTTGCAAAAGCCGTTCCGCATGCACCCAGCACAGCGCATGATTGGCAACCCGAAACTGACCGGCGTCCATCTGGCCGCTATCAATATCGGCCTAAAAACCATTCCCGTCGATCGGCGCCGGCATCGCGGCCGGGAGATCCGATTGCTCGCTGTCGCCCACGGGCTGATTGCGGCCGCCGAGAGCGGCATGAAGGAACATGACCGGTTGGCGCTGGCCAAAACGCTGATGGAGCGAAAGCTGGAGGGGCGACGAACGTCTTCGAAATTGCCGGAGCTGGTCGAGTTGGTCATGGCGCGGCCGCTCGTGTCTGCCGGTATGTGGCGAAAACGCTGGAGGTGACGCCGCAGGCGGCGCGGCGGATTGTTTTGGAGCTGGGACTGAGGGAGATGACGGGGAGAGGGAGGTTTCGGGCGTGGGGAGTGCTCTAGCAACGGTCTTGAACATTACTCACTCGACACAAGGGAAAGCTTGCGCCGCTGCGACTATTTTGAGTTGTGCCAGTAGCTGGGCCTTTATAGGCTTGTCCGAAATTATATTATGGCTGCAGCCCTATCCTCAAAGAAATTTTGGATGAGAGAGTTGTAAAGCAAGTCAAAGGAGTTTTGCTTGTGACGATAGACGGAGGAGAGAACGCCGGAGGCAGTGAAACTCCCTCGGATAGCTTGGAAGCGTTTTACAAGCAAAATGGCATCGATTTTGGTGCGGGGGATCTGTTTTGTATCGGCGGCGGTAATTTGCTTCCGAGGCTTAAAGAATACGTACAAGTATTGGGACGCTTCTACAACGATGACGGACATACACCGTTCAGTCGAATTATTGTCGTGACGCCGCCCGGATCCGCTTCCGCGCTTACGGACTACGAAGCAGCAATAAATCATAAGGTGTCTGAGAGCTATATACGGTCCCAGGACGAGAAAGAAAAAGGGCCATGGCTGCATGTCAGAGAGACCGACGATTTACGGATCGACTCGATATGGTCGGCTTTGACCGACATGGCCTCTCGGTGTGGCATCGTGATCCTAGACGCTGCTCGTTTTCGTAAAAGCGGCCCTTATCCGGAGGTTCCCCAATTCAACCTCAAAGAGGACGTTTGGGTACCCAATATTCACGCGGTAGGCTGTGGCTTGGTTAAGATCGCGGAAGATACGCAATCCTATTTCATTGTCGATACAGGCGAATTCAAACCAGGTCGAGAGGGCAACCTCGAACTCCTAATGTCGCTGGACAAGGTGGGATTTGTATCCGCCGAAGGAGCGGAGAATGGAGAGGCACTTCTGGCTGCAAGATTGCAGGCTTGGGATCAATATTTGGCCGCGGGCACGCTTGGCCCTGTCTTTAATGAAATCGAGGCTCTTCCACTTAAACCGGAAGAGAAAGCATTCTTTCGCATTCAGATGCTCCATCGAGCAGGTCTATACGGGCAGGCGCTGGAGGAGATCGACCAATTCACCGCCGATTCCGATCTCTCTCCTCTCGTCCAGTGTAAATTAGCGAGAATAGCTACAGATGCCGGCGCCACATTTTTAGCTGCTCAATTCTTGAGAGCGGCCTTAGAGGGGCGGTCTTCGGTGGAAGGGCTGGCCATGGCGATCGACATCGCCACCGAAATTTCGGAACGTGATCTTGAGGAAAGAGCTGCGCTTCAGCTGGAGAAACTGTTTCCGGAGCATCCATCTCTAGTAAACCGGCTGCTTAAGAAATTTGACGACGCTGATGACTATACAGGGCTGTCGAACCTGTGGGAGCGACTTGGAAACGCTGAAGCGCGTGACCTCTGCTCAGCTCTCGCGGAACTTATGCCAGCCGAAGGTATCGCGGATTACGTGGGTATCAGAAAGAACTTAGTTCAGCGGTTCAATAGCTTGCATGTGGACTCTTTGCTAGTCCGTCATGCCAGGCGGAAAAAGCTTCACATGCATGCGCTCGACATAGCCACAACTGGTAAAGTCGAGCGTCCAGCTAACGCCCATTCCATTTTGAACATCGTTGAAGATCTGACGCTAAGCCGAGATGAGCAAGGGTGTCTCGTGATCTCTGGCGACCAGCTCAAAGACGCGATAGAAAAGGTCATTTCCTATCTCGCCGAGAATCCCACTGACACCTATACCCGCAGCCGTCTCGCTATGGTCCTATCTCTTGAAGTAACAGGGACGATGGGGGTGGCTTTGATTGCCGTCCTCTCGCTTGATTTCATGCGCCGACCTTTAACACCGATTGTAATCGATCGTCCCAAGGGACTATCGGTAGATCAGCTTTCGAACAGGCTCGATCTTGTTGGGAATGCGTGGAGATGGCTTGATAGCCAGTCGCCGGTGATGCTTGGGAAAATCGTTCTTCCCGAACACCTCCTGACCGTGCCCGCGGACGATCTCGCACCTGCCATCATTACCATGATGAAGTACCTTACCGGTAGGGTTCAGGACGACGATGACCTCAAACAGCTCAGGCTTTGGATGATGCTTGGGGTGTCTATAAACTCTCATACGACTGCACAAGACTACGACCTCCTTATACTTCGATTGGGTGCCGCAGCATTCGCGATGACCGGGCAGGTTCAGTTCGCACGGGATATAGCTGAGCAGATTCTGAATCTCAGCGACGATTCGTCGCGAAGAAGACGTACCGGTTGGTTCTCGGTTGCGGACATCTATCAGCGGCTGGGCAATAAAATGGAAAGCCTGATCGCCTTTGCTTGCGCTGCGGCCGGTGATACGGAAGTTGAAGGCGATGAGATCTGGGACGAAACCAATGGCCTCGTCCGGCTGCTGAGGGATACCGGCCTGTTTGACGTGGCGCGCGAGGTTCATGAGTCTGCGTGGAATATTCTTGGCCGACTTGGCCTCGCCGAAGCGAACGCCCACCGGCATAAATTCATGTCGCTGACGATCGATTTGGGACAGGCAAGGCTCAGGGATGACTTCAAGTCTGGTCTTCCTAACTTTTTGCGCCGCACCACCGAATGTGCTGAGGAAGAGCTTCAGTCAGCCAGGAATGTCGAACCACAAGCGATCCTACTTGCTCAAATAATCCTCTGGGCACAGCTGGCGGAAGTAGAAGTTCCAGTCAAAACAATTGAAACCTTCGAGATGCTGCTTGACCAAGCAAGCGGTATGGTAACTCGGTTAGCGAGATCATTGTCATCGGCCGAACTCGAACCTGAAGCGCTTCTAAACCTTCATCAGACTACAGAAGCGGCTCGCTACGCCGATGATGTAGCTCACGACGCACGCTTCGTAGCCTTGCTGTCGCAGCGTCTGCTTGCATCCGAAAGAGCGCGATCCGACGCTGTGACCTCGACACTCGCCATTGAAATGATTTCCGACAGGGCCGTGCCCGGTCCCGGTTGGAAGGTAACATCCAAGCCGCTCTCCATGGTTACAAGTGTTGACCAGCCTGCTGCCATTGCGAAGGCGCTATCGCTCGAAGGGGTTTCGGTAATTCTGCTCGGCTCTGACGCCAAGAAACATCTTACGCACGTTCAATGGCGTGAGGGCGGTGGCAGCATAGAGCCCGTGGATGCCTTTTCCGTGATAGATTTCCGTACCTGGAGCGAAAACTTTCCCTATGAATACGGTATAGACGACGAGACGCCGAACCTCTTTTACACAACTACCGAAAGTCTGCGCCTCACCAGTCTGCCGGCGGGGCCGATTGTCGTCGTTGCGGATACTGAGCTGCAGCAGTTACCTTGCAATATCCTTCGTGTCGGTGATGAGTTCGCCGGTGAAAGTCACCCCATGGCTTCAGCTCCCTCTCTATCGTGGCTCAAGGCCGCGCGCGATAATCCCGCTCAGACCGACGGCCGTAAGGTTGCGTGGATCTCACAGGCGGAGAAGCTTGGGCAGACATTTGTAGCCATCAAAACACGTCTTGCTGATACATTTGAGCAGCATGGGATCGAGCTAGATACCGGACCCGAAATCCCCGACGGGCTAGCAGGATCGGAACTCGTAATAGTGACAGCTCATGGCGGTCTCGGCTCTGATCAGAAATATTTCCAGAGGGTTAGCGACGAGGGCAGTCTTGTGACCAGCGGCGGCTATCTTGCCGCTCATCTGCGGAATGTAGGTGTGGTTGTACTATTTGTTTGCAGTGGTGGACGCACCGACAAGGTGCCCGATACTGTGACCACTGTCGGTCTGGCGAAAGCATTGCTCGACCAAGGTTGCACCGCAGTCCTGGCCTCGCCGTGGCCGCTGGACTCGCGCGTTACGTATCATTGGCTCCCAGCATTTCTAGATTCGTGGACGCAAGGAAACTCGCTTGCGGAAGCGAACTTTCAGGCCAACCGAGCTGTTGCGAGAGGTTTGGGCGGAGAACCGGCAAAATGTCTCGCGATGACTCTGTTTGGCGATCCCTTAAGGACGTGCTTGCAAGCCGAAGTCGGCTTGGGTTGAGTTTATGCCACAACCACCTCGACATCATTCCCGCTCCTAGCCAATGCGCTCTCCTGCGTAACGTCTTTGGTAGAGCACCCGGATTCGATTTGGCACCCCTTCAAAAATGGACCCCCGCCTCGTCTACGACGGAGGAGTCAAGGTACTCAGGCGGGGCCGGAGGGCTGGATACGGCCGAGAAAAAGCGGCAGCTTGCTATTCTCGAAGTCCCAAGTCGATAAAGGGGCAAACCAATCCGGCGCCGGTTCGCCGTCGAGTTGGATGACCTGGTCGCCATCAATTGTCTGGTCGGCGAAGAAGCTACTGAAGATCCGGCTCGCCATGCCGATCCCTTCCCAGCCCTGGTTGGGATACGTGGGCTCGACCGGGCTTGCGACGAGTTCCACACCACCGATCTGATCGCCGTCCATGAACGGGATCGGCCCCTTCACCTCCCATTCGCCATAGAAGAGCAACACCTGGGCGAGCTTGCGGTCCTTCGGATCTGTTAGCTCGACGTCACGGCTGTAGAATTTCGCAGATCCAATCATGAAGTTGGCGAGGCCCTTGTCGTCGATCGACCGTGGCAGATCGGTCGCCGCGCTGAGGACAAGGCGCAGCGACGGTTTCGTCATGATCAGCTTTTCACCGAGGCGCTCGAACTCGTTGGCGAGCATAGCCTCCTGCATCGAGACGCGCAGACCTCCGCTGCGGGTGTGGAAGCGCTCCGGCGAGATCACCGACCAAAGCCTCCAAGCCGACCAGTAGATCGCAAGCTTCAGCGGCGTGCCGACGGCGTTTGCATAAGACTGCACCGAGCCGAGGTACTTGCGCGACATGCGCAGCTCCTGCTTGGCGGGGTCCGTGCTGTGGACGTTCTTAACCTCCACCAGCCATTGCTCGCCGTCATCGAGAACGACGCGGAAGTCCGGTGCGCGCAAGGTCTGCGCGGCATGGACGCGGCCGACGTCCTCGGTCTTCAGGAGTTTGAAGCGCCCGAGGCTCAGCACCGTCGCCTCGAACAGGCGCTCGACCCGCGACCCGTGGATCAGCGCCGGATCGGCCAGCGCTTCGCGCAGCCGCGGCGCGGCATCGGCCATGAAGCGATCGACAAGGGCCGAATCGTTGAGCGCGATGCCGTTCTTGCGCGCAAAAACTGCGACCGAGGCCAGCAGATCGAAGGCCTTCTCTCTCTTGGGCGGTTCGGGCCTCTTCTCTTCGCTCACGATTAACCCCTCGCGAATGGATCGATGTCGGGCGGATTCATGTAAGCCCGGAAGCCGGCCAGCGCTTCATCGCTCGGATTCTCAGTCTCCGGAATGAACCTGATCGTCTCGGCAATGTCGCGGCGCGTGACAGTCCCGATGATTGTGCCGCCATTGCTCATCTCATACTCCATGGAGCCACAATACTGGTTCCGGCGCGCCATACCGGGAGCGAAAGCGATCGGCGGCTTCTTGCTGCCCTTCTTGCTCACCTCATGCTTGGCGAGGGCGACCCGGATGAATTCCAGTGTGGTGAAGCCAATTTCCGTGCGCCTCAGATCAATGCGCATCTGCGCCACCAGCTCCGGCCGCTGCTGCGCATCGCGAAGCTGCTCGGCCCTGAGCTCGCGGTCATAGTGCCGATAGCCGAGATCGCGCTCGAGATGACCGGCCTTGAAATCCAGCCCGCCGCTGTCGGCGAGTTTGATCACCTCTTCGCAGCGCTGACGCCAGGTCCGTTGAAGCTCATAGGCGGCGTAGATCCACATCGGCGACAGCGCGCCGAGCAAGGCCATCTTGTCGCGCGGGCGATCGTCTTCGGCCTGATGACACATGACCTCATCTTCGAGTGCGTTCAAGAGATTGTCCACCACGCAGAGTTGACCGGCCTGCATTATCAGGAATGGGTTTTCGGAAAAGCCGGCGAGGCTCTTTAGCGCCTCGACGAGTTCGCCCGGACCGATTTCTGCGACCGAGCGATAGCGTGGCTGGTCATCGTAGTCTTCGTCGATATGGTCGTCGTTCAAGCATTCGCCCTCTGCTCATTCAAGCCAGCCAGTACGGCGGATCGGTCACTGCCATCGGCAAAGGATCCGCCCGGCCCCAGAACCACGTCGTCGCCCTGATATAGCGGATGAGGTCGTTTTTTCTGATCCTGAGATTCTCACTCGCCAGGCGGGGGCCGGGCACCAGGTCGACGTAGTCGCCAGCCGTGTCGGACCACAGCGTTGCTGCCATGACGCGAAGCCGCTCGCAGGAAGGTCCTTCGCCATGACGCATGACATTGGCGACCGTGAACATCTCGGTTAGCTCTGCGCCGAGATCGTCGATCGCCAGATCGATGCTCGCCACGCCCGCGCAGAAAAGCAATTGTTCCTGGAACACCCGGAGCTTTGCCGCGTCGGTCAGCCCCTTCGCCTTAGCCCAGATGCTGAGCTGTCGCTCGAAAACGGCGGCCAGCGTCAAGACGAAGGATTTGGCAGCCTCGTTTGCCGTGTAGTTGTCGACTTGGGTCGCTGTGCGGTCCAGAAACTCGTCCATCGAGCCGGCCTGGCCATGTTCGAGGACGGGATGGAGCGCCAGCGCATCCATGGTGGGCTGGATGACGCGCACGAACAGCCGGTCGAGATTCGCCTGAAATACTCGAGGGAGCTGTTCGTTGAGCGTCGCCATGCTCACCATTACCGTGGGCGTAGTCGTGTTGTCGTCCGGACGTCATGTGCGCGAGCATTGCTAGCTTGCAGTGCTTGACGCATTTCCTGAAACACAGGCTTCTTGCCGTCCGGATCCTCCAACGTGAGTAGGACGGCGAAAGGCACACCCTCTGCTGGAAATTGCGCCTCGGCTCGTACGAGACTGGTTACCTCCAACCGCCACTGAGATGACGCGCCATTTTCGTTGAAAGTCGTTTCATACTGTTTCGCGGGCCACCATTTCAGACCGTGATCGATCAGCGCTTTCTCAGGAATGGCAAGATTGGTTGATTTCGGCATGTAGCGGGCCGAAATCTGGTTCGTGTGGCGGATGCTACCATCCTTTGCCGGCTCAAGCTGACGCTGCTTAAGTGATGCCTCCAGATTGACTCGAACAAATTCTGCTCCAAACGCCGGATCGAGCGGCGGAGAGTAAACCAATGTGATACGCGCGCGTCCCGAACAGCGCCCATTGTCAACGAGGCTTTGCGGCCAGACGAACGGGAATCGAAGGATAACCGGCTTGCGTTCGCCGATACTCAATCGGCTCTGAAAAAGTAACGTGATCTGATGGTCGTCTGTTTCGAGCATCTCGCTTACTCGACCAGGCTTGCCAAATCCGGCAAACTGTCGGCCGAGGTCCTTGAGGCCTCGTTTCGTTAGAGGTTCAGGCATCGCCGTATGGTGAAACATCATCGCACGCAGCGCTTCTGTAGAAAGACCGCCTTCGGTTACCACGTCCAGTCCAGCCAGTGTTCGGGCCACAAGGGGTGCGGCGAAGCTTGTGCCAACAACGCTTTGTTGCTTGCCATCTGCCCCGATCGAAGAGAGACCGGTCGATTTTGTCGGATGGCTCACGCCAGCACCGCCATATGTCGCCACATCAGGCTTCACGCCAACCTGCAAGCCTGGGCCACGCGTCGTATAAACTGTTGGTGCGTCAACGATCTGGTCGGTCCCCGGTGGATTGAGAGCGCCAACAGATACCGAGCGGACGCTTTCGGCAGGTTTATTGATCGTGTCCGGGGAAGTTCTGGTTGCAAAATAGTTCACGACATCAATCGGCCGTTTCGGCCATGCCGAGCGGGATTGCGCCTTAGGCAAATTACCTGCCGAATTTACGAAAATCACGCCGTAGGTATCGGCGATCTGATCGAGGCGTGAGGCATAGATGCTGTAACGATGACGTTCGACGGCGGCCACAGCATTGATCGACAAGTTGAAAATCCGAACTCCGTGCTGTTCCTTCGCTTCAGCAACCGCTTGCTCGATCTCTTCCAGAAAGTCGGAAAATCCCTTTGGGTACTTCGCCATGAAGGACCCATTCGGATATAGGGGTATGTCATAGAGGTGGCAGCCATTGGCTTCTGCCACGACCGTCGAATCGTTGACGAGCTGACCAACAGAAATCAGGCCAGCAACATTCGTTCCGTGTAGGAAGTCGTATTCGCCGTGTGAAAGATAGTCGAAACGGCCGATAATCCAATCATCCAACACGCGTGAGATCCCTGAATCAATCACGCCCACTACCGGATATGTCGAACGCTCTTCCGGTTGCGGTATCATTAGTGCCTGAACATTGGCATCTTGGGAAAGGCCGATAAGGGTTGGGTCGTCTGTAAGCTCAAGCAGCACGGGCGGCAAAATGGCTCTGACAAGAGGGTGCTGTTGAAGTGCATTCAAAACCGCTTCGTGACGGGCGGGGTTGCGGTCGACAACAGGAGCTGGCGTTTGCAGGATCTCGGGTCGAGCCAGCCTGGCACGGTTATCGATCAATGCCTCTGCGCCGCCTACCGTCAACTGAACCTCGAGAATCGGCGTGCGGCCGAGCTCGAATGCCAGATAGCTGCGAGCGCCACGGCCCAATGAGAGGAGGAGCTGTTCCAGCGAACGCCGAAGCGCAATCCGGCCGGTCGGGTCATCCGCGATCACTCGAGTGACTGGGGTTTCGAACAACTCCACCTGGTAGCCGGAGACGACACGCGGATCATCTAGTGCTGCGATCGCCGCAGCGGTGGAAAAAGTCCGTTTCTGTTCTGGAGAAGCGATCTCCAGCGATTCGATTGCTCCGACCTCGGCCCGAGCAGCTGAAGGTGCCTTATAGGCTTCGCCGTCTGACTGCCGGTATTTCATCTCCACCGTCAGTTCCGCAGATTGTATCCTATCCCGCAGACTCTTCATATAAATCAAAGGCGCGCGAAAATAGAGCGTTCCCACCGCATCCGCTCCCACGCACGGAAACTGATCGTGTTTGAATAGCCAGTGAACCGGACGGTAGGATTTGGCCAGCGCCTCAATGCGCATTTGTACTTTCAAATACGCAGCCGGCCCGTTTGGGCTTTTTTCAAGGTGCGCTATGATCCGCTCTACGGATGCCAGCAATGTGGCTTTATGCACGGCGAATTCCCGATCCGCCCCGTCGAAAAAATCCTTGTTACGCGGCGGCTGCCCAGGGTCTGGAACCTGGTGAAAATCACGGTCATTTAAGATAATCTGGACGGGGTTGTTAGGCATGGGCACCCTCCATCAAGCCAAGGTGACGTTTTGTTTTCTTAAGGTCGCTCACCCGAGACTGTCCGTAGCCTGTTGCTTCGCCGATTTCTGTCTGCTTCATCGGGAACTCGCTGTCATTCGCGATCAGGCTTACGAACGCTTCCTGGTCGGCGGCGAGAATCCGCGCGGGTAGATGATCATGATGTGGTGTCCGACCCAAAACGGTGCTGAGCGCATGGAAAAGCGCAGGCCCGTCATGTGCGGCCCCACTCACCGCGATCGTGCGCTTTACTGCGGTACAAACCCGTTCGATGTCCGAGCCCGATCTCCCAGCCAAGCAGTAAGAGAACACGCGGAGTGTGCCAGTGGGCGCCTCGATGGGTCGAAGAAAACGACTGATCAAAAATTCCCGCGCTTGCCCTGCTGGCTCCCCTATTTGGATCTGGGTCTCGAACCGGCGCCACACCGCCGGGTCCAGAAGCCTGTCATGATTTGTGATCGCAATGGTGATGCCGTGCCCACGCCGCAAATCGAGGTTTTGCAGCAGCGTATTGACCACGCGCTTTATCTCCCCAATCTCTTGAGGGTCATCGCGGAGTTTTGCGAGCGCGTCGAATTCGTCAAGCAAAAGCACGCAAGCATATCTGTTCGCGAAATCGAAGAGGTTGGCGATGTTGCGTGCAGTTGTTCCAAGAAACGAGGAAATCAGCCCATCTATGCGCGCCGTTATCAGCGGCAGCCCCAGCCGCGCGGCGATGTGATGCGCGGTCAGGGTTTTTCCAGAACCCGGAGGGCCGTAGATCAACAACGATCGCGTAGGCTCGACGCCCACGGATTTGAGTGCCGCGACGCTGCGCCACTCCTTGAGAAGCTCTTCGATTGTTTCTCTAACCGCATCGCCATAGACAGGCGACTCGTTTGAGCCGGCAGGAAAATCGATTGAGCACAGTTTTGCGCCGGTTTCTTTGTCGATCGGTGGGTTGATGCCTTGCTCTAGAACTTCTCCGACGATCTGGGCGCGAGACACCTCGACCCGGCTGGGAGCTAGCTCATGGGCTTCCTGCGCCGAAGCGCGCAACCGATCGACCGTAGCGGCCTCTTTCACCTGACCGGCTTTTTCGAGGCGGTCCCGAAACCGGAGGATCTGTTTGTCCAGCGCATCTCGATCGCCGGTCAGTGCCGCTCGAATGACGCTTTGTATCGCTGGGAAGTGTTCCATACTACGGTGCCTGACATAAAAATCTGTTCTTATAAGATTCATATGCGTGATTTGCCGATTCTGCAACAAAAATGACGAGGCTGAATCATCCGTTTGAGCCTTTGAACCGAGAAAGGCGCATTTCAATTGAGATTTCCGACCTTTGAATCTGCTCTAGCGCGCTTCCTATTCCGAGCAACTTCAGGGCGGACAGGAATAGGAATCTTGCTTGAGTGACATTTCGTGCCGAGGTAAACTCCTTACAGGTGATTCCTTCCTGACTTGTCGCTAGGTCAAATTGGAGCGAAAAAATCAATCATGGTGAAGCGGTTCTTGGGATCGCCTTGTAATTGGCGACAGGCGGTCCAGTGAGGAAACCACCATGACTCCCATACTGCTTTCCGTAGACAATCTTGACGCTCTGAAGGCCATTGCCAAGCGGACATGCTTGGCACAAGCGGTCCGGTCAGCGCATATTACTGAGGCACTCGCGTACGGTCTCGGCTTCGCAACGCAGGCTGCCTTGCCTTCGAAAACCCGCAATGTGCCAGAATTCAGACCATTTCTCGCCGATTTTGATCAGGACCGGTTTGTCACCAGACTTCTACAGCTTGGCTATCCACTGACGGAAAATGCGGTCCTTTTCGATGACGACGGCTTAAGAAATTTGCCCGACCGTACGTGGGTCGACATTGAGGCGAATGACAGGGGGAAGCAGAACTTCTGGTTTCACAAGTGCCAACGGCGGGATATTCCCTTCATTTATGTTGTGCGCAAGAGAAAATACGCCGAGCTCCAGTGGGACTGCATCTCGGTTGATCCTGCTCACGAAGCACACGTTCAGGGTGATCGAGGCACTCACCTCGTCCGTACGATGTTTGCTTCCTTTCAAGCGGTAGCTCGGAAGTTGCCAAGTCGGGCGCTCTTTGAGGGCAAAAGCATTGTCGGATCTGTAAAGGGGCTTCCGATTAGACTCGTGCCCGAGCTTGCCGATGCTTTTTTCGCCGCTTTATATAAGCCAATGCAAGATTACGGGCCCCCAGCGTAGACATGGTCGGGTTTAATCGATCTGCGGAAAAGCCAACACCATTCAAGACGTCGACCATCGGCAATCATTGGCGTGATCGTCTGATAGTTTGGAAAGAATCAGTGAAACAACCCAGTTTTCTTCATCTTGAAGGGTGATATTCAGAACTTTGATCCTTGGGCCGGGTGACCATTTCAATTGCGTTCGCATCCCCGAAGATGGCAATCGCGGTGCTAGCACTCTGTTAACCACAGAAATTGAGGATGAATCTGATTAGATACAGTACGACACCTGTGTCAAAACCAGCTCCCTCGTTTTGGTAGATGATCGCGAAATGGCGTGAGCTGTCTTCGGCATAGACCGACCCACGGAATCTGGCATCATCAAGCATCGAGAAAGATAGAAAAATGATCAGTGTGTCCAGCCATGTCTGGGAAAACATGGGTTATCGCAAGCTTGATGAGAGCGAGAGTTTGCGTGGCTCTTTTTACCGGTTACTCATCTATCATATCGAAGGCTTCAAGACAGATCAGCCAATCGTCGGTCCGCTGAACCATATCTTCGAAGGCCAGTTTTGTAGCCTCGCCATTGGTGGGAGCGTCAACGAAGCCTGTCGTACTCTTGCTACCGACGAGCTCGTCGATGATGAGGAGGAATGGCGCAAGAGACACAGCATGATCGGTCCGTATTTGGTTTTGAAGATCGGGCCAACTGCTGAATATAAGACGACTGCGACGCATCTTCGCAACGAGGGGAACGAAATCTGGACCAATGGCGGCTTCGACGATGCGAGGGCCGAACTGGACGAATTACAGGAGCGCATAGCGCCCTTGGTGGTTTCCAGCCTGACGGTCGCATTTTCTATTGCAGAAACGGTTTTTCGCTTTGTTGAAGCAGTCAACTATGGCGTCGCAAGGGATGGGAAGCGAATTCGCGATGTGCGCTTTTCCCTGAGTGCTTATGCCATCGTTTCAATGATGATCGCCGCCGACGAGGTTAGAACTACCGTACTCAACGCCTTGGGACGCTCTTCCCACCTGGACAGGAATGTCGCGGGATTTTACGATCTGGGGCTAAAGGAAACTGACCCCACCAAGCAATTTTTGCTCTTTTTCATTACGTTGGAACTGTTGACAAAGACTGAGTTCGCGAAGCGGTACCCATTGATCGCCAATTCGATATCCGGCGCGATGTTGCCGAAGAAGGAACGTAATGCGCTTGCGCACCAATTCTCCTGGCTGCAAAAGCATGCTCTAACGTCATTGTCCCAGCAATGTGTTGATAGGTTCCAACAGTTGAGACAGACGAGAAACCTGATAGCTCATGGCGCCATCGTGTCAGCCGATCCGCAAGACGTGGTCGACGTGAAAACGTTGGCGACAACCATCATCGCCGCGGCGACGGGTTTTCCGGCAAGATAAATTGAAAACTTTGATGGCTAATCAGTACCATACTTTCATTTCGCAACATGTTCTTGGTTCGATCCCTTTTAACGTGAGAAAACATTTGAAGTGAGATTTCCAATGAGTCATGGATGGCATCATCTACCCGTCATTGCGGCAACTGAACTAATGCCATCAATGACCGAGATGGGCCGGAAGCAGACTGTCAGGTTTAGGGAATTGGGTTCTGGTGAACTGACTTTTGGGAGAACCAACGGCCTGGTTAGCCGCCCGTAAGAATTCCAAAACCACCAATCTTATGGCATCTCATTGAAACCTGCCGTCTATTAGGAGACTGCATAATTACCATGTTGTCATCGCCTTTTGAGATTTACACGTATCTCATCACCTAGGAACCAACCACCTCCCTCGCTCCACGAAGAGATGATTCCGCGAGTCTCAAGCCATTGGACCAATGCACGATTTTCATCTGATCTTGGCAATCTTGGAGTGTGATATCCTGTCGTGATCTCAGAAAACGGATCTGGAAGCGCCGCAAGCACTTCGCGTGCTTCCTCGATCGTCATAGTCGAGTGAAACTTGTTGAACAGCGAAATCTGCGTCCCAACGGGCCTTGAAGTCAGGATCAGTGACCGCGCTTTAGCCGCATCAAGGCCGGATATACGAACGTTTGTGCGGTCAAGAATCGGGCCGATGAGTGCCGCTCGTTTGGGCAGTTCCGTCAGCGTACTCAAATCGATTAGGTCGATTATCGCGCGCTTATCGTCATCTGTTATGTCGGTTTGAAGGAGCCCTTCTCGGAAGACGTCGTCGAGACCGAACATGTCGGGATCGGTGAGATAAGCTTCGATGTTTTCTGCCACGAAAAGGATCGGCAAGTCTGTATTGACGTCTAGGCTTTCAAGGGTCTCCTTTGAAAAGGTGATTTTGCGCTCCTCTATGAGAGTAGTGAGCTTCGAAGAGTCGAGGCTTTTGGGAAAATTCTTGAACGTATTGGGCAACGCTCGGACATATTCCCGGTAGCTGTCATCGCTCAGCGCATTTGCGTTAACAAGGAATTGGGGTAGCAGCAGCATCTCCGGATCGTTAGGCAGACGTTGGTTCAGAATTGTCGCGCGCACATCTTTCCGATCAAGATAGGCCACCAGGATTTCCGTCGCGAAGCCACTGCCTGCCATGAACGAGATACAATTCTCCCATGTCGGCACGATACGTCGCAGCTCAAATACCATGGCGTGGAATTTCTCCAGAACACCCTCCAGCCTTGGCAGGAGAGCCGTCTGTCGACCGAGAAACTCACGAAGATTGTCTTCGTCAAGTTCCTCCCGGCTTAGGAGATCGGTTATGGCTGAGGCATCTTCCTCGGCATTGTCACGAAGCTCGAGGAGCACGTCGCTAAGATAGAGATCAAGGTCGCGTTCAACCCTCGCCGTCAAGGCGGGATCTGTGAGCGAACGCAGCGTAGTGTAATTACGCTCGCGAAACGCTACGAGATTGGTCTCGTCCAGAACTTCGGAAAAGACATGTTCCAGATTGGCAATCGAGAGTTCGAAAAGGCCTCGTCTTACCATGAAGCGCACGATGCCAGTGCACATCCCGATTGCCGTGAGGTCTCGAACCTCGAAACCAATGCGCTCGAGGCGTTCGGGTGCCAAATCAGGTGCAAGCGCCAGAATTTCAGGAAGTTTCGCCGCGACGAAATCAGGGAACTCGTCGCCATCGCGTGCTAGTGTTTCTAGCGCCCTTTCCGGCAGGTTGGTTACCAACTGTGTGATATGGGAGAGATTGCGCTTGCTGGCGATTGCAGTCGGAACGAACTGCTTCCATCCGTCAGTGAGGCGCGAAAGCAATTCGGGGACAGCGCGTCCCGTTGCGTAATAGGCCTCGAAGAAATCTTCGCAGCCTTCAAAATGGGATGCGATGAACTCTAAGAGCTTACGAGTCTGCTCGCTGTAGCGGGTCGCCTCGCTCAGAAAGCAGTCAACCAATTTGACGTTAAGGACATAGCTTTGCCCGAAGTCCGCTTCGCGCATCGCTGCGATGACCTCATTCGGGTTGTCAATCTGAAAGCCGGGGTCGGGAGTATAGAACGCCCGTACCTGTCTCAGAAATTTGTTGTCATTGGGTGAGAGCCGACCAGAATGAAACAGCGATGTATATTGATAATACGTATCGTCAAGATGACCTTCTAGAATCAAGAAGCGAGCCAGCTCTCCCTTCTCGCCGAAGCCGTCGAAAAGATCGGTTACACGCTCGGCGCCTGAACGCACAAGTTCATTGAATTTGGTTGTTCGAAGAGTCGCGATCTTCGCTCTAAGCTCACGAATCCGTCGCAAGCTCTCGCTCTTGTTGGCCTCAATTTTGTTTTCGATCTCTACCTTGCGCTGCAAGTAGGTCTTCTGGCTATCCACTTCGTGCTGCAACGTAGAGATATCGATCCGCGTTCCGTGATTGTAGGCATTGCGGTAGATAATATGCTTTGCTGCAATTACCTGTTCAAGCGCATCGTGTCCAACAAGCTGGGGAAGTGTGATCCAAGCTTGCCCTTCAACACTGATGCTATTTGAGTCCGCAGGAAGCTTCTCGATGAGCGCCATTGCGTAGACTTGGCGCAATTCCTTAAGGTCAGAAGGCGTCTGCCGTTCGGCGATATCAATCTTTTGTTCTAGTTCCGCTATCTCTGCCTTACAGCCGGCCTCTGCGTGGCCAACAAGTTCATCGTGGCGACCCAGAATGTCAGCGAGATTGCCTTCGCCTCGGTGCAGTTGTTCGAAATCCCTGGGGTAGACATTCTTATATATCAGGATCGCAAGAAGCTTGTTGGCGTTGAGGGTATTTTCGTCGTCAGTCTCCAAATTGGCGACGTAGATGGCATATTCATTGAAGATATTCTGAATAAGTCTTAGGTCGTTCAGATATCGTGAGACCTCTCGAAGATACTGTCGATCAAGACGACCGTCGAGTTCAAGTCTCTTTCCCTGCTCCAGCACCATATCAATCGAGTTCGAAGCGTTTATGATGGGAATAACAGGAATGATGAATTCGAAGAACTTGGTCCGGTCTGTATTAACAAATACGTCGTCGCGGAGAGCGTAAAGAAATCTAATAGTTCGCCTGACTCCCGCGTTCGCATTCACCAAACTGTTGATCTCACGCAATGTCACGAATATTTCGGCATCTTCAAATCGGTCCAGATCCTCAATGATTACGAGATCATAATCTGTTGACTGGAAGAAGTAGATAATTTCATCCAAGTGACGGTTAAGTATTGAATCTAGATTGTCTGATGCGGGCCTTATTTCTATGTCTTTTAGAGAGACGCTTTTGAGTGACAGCCCAAAGCTGGCGACATAAAAGTTGTGCAGCGAAACCCACAAAAAAAGCAACGAAAACCCGAAGACTCCGAAATTAGGCCAATTGCTGAATGCGAGTGGATCGAAAAAGGTGCCGCTGATTATCGGTTCCCGCTTTGTGAATACGTACCAGAGCGAGAGTAAGCCGAACATGATGTAAAGCGATTTGAAGATCGACAAGACGCCAGGGGATTGAATTCGCTTAAATCGCGACAGTGGAAGTTTGTTGGCATCTGCACCGTACAGCATTTGCTGCAGTATGCTTCTTTCAATCTCCTGCCGGCTCACTTTGAGACTTGGGGTGCTAGCTTCTTTGTCGCTTGGCGGGCTGGCTTCTTTCACGAACGCCGCGAGAGATATGTGAAGTGGAGGTCTTCGGTATCTTTTCAGGAACGATTGGATGATGCTGCTTTTTCCTGAACCATAAGGCCCCGTCAGCGCTATATTGTTCACTTTCGGGTCTGTCGTGGCGAAGAGCAACGCTTCGGAATATACACCGTCCTTGTCAGCTTGGTCGGTCGGTGCAAGATTTACAAATTTAGCTTTTGTGACGGCGGGTCGACCAATACCTTCCAAGAAGGCGCCGAAACGAGTGAACCAGCCACCCAGCCAATTTGTTAATGTCGCAATACGTTCGCCCATAAGTAACCTATCTATCACAAGTCCAAACGATAAATATCTCTGAGGAGCCGGAAAAAACTACTTTTCATCTCCAATAACTCTTCATCCGGAATCGTAGAGGGAAGTAGCCATAGGTAATAGTCTCAATGATCGGCAGCTTACGACCCCATTGTGAACATTCACCGATGCAAAAGTCTTCGTCGCGACCTTTTACACGTTAAGCTTTCTGGATTCGAATTTCAGCTACCTCAACTACTCGAATCGAGTACTATGAATTCCAATTCTGACGTTCACCGTATGAACAAGCGATAGGGAAAGTGTAAATGGCGAAATGTACTGCACCGGTTCGCGGGCATACGGGCGGCGGCGCGGCGTCCTGTCCTGCGTGCTCTAGCCGGTCGCGATACGGCGGCTACAGTCGCTACGACTCCGGATCATACTCATCGCGTTCATACTCAACCACCTCGTCTTCCTCTGGACTTAGCAGCGGTCGAAGCAGTGGCGGCGGGTCGGGTCGCCGTACGTTGAAGCCCCGTTGGTCGGGGGGCGGTTCATCAGCGTGGTACACACCGGAACAAGTACAGGCGCTTACGCCGGTTCGTGAAAATGTTGAGAGCCTAGCGGCGTCACAGCCAGATCTCCGAGATGTGTTCCTCTGTCATGCATGGGATGACAGGCAAGGGTCAGCCAAGGAACTTCATGATCTGCTCGAAGCGAGAGGCGTTCGGGTGTGGTTCAGTGAGAAGGATCTTGGTCTTGGGGTGCCGATGATGCGGGCAATCGATAAGGGCTTGGTGAATTCGCGCGTCGGTATTGTTTTGGTAACCCCGGCTATGTTGCGCCGTCTTCCGATGGAAGGCATCGCAGATAAAGAGCTTTCGGCTCTCCTCCGCCGTGAGCGGCTCGTCCCGGTTGTTCACGGAACGACATATGACGAGCTTGAGCAGGTCAGCCTCTTGCTAGCCTCCCGAGCCGGGCTAAACACAGCGGAAGAGTCGATGGAGGAAGTCGCGAAAAAAATCGCCGAACTGGTCGCTACCTAGTGGCCATAGGGTTTAAATTGCGAAATCTTTTTTGAGCATCAATGTTCGATAATGGCGCGAAGCGGGTACAACAATGGCTCTGCAAACGGCAGCTATCACCGATTATCCCCCGGAACCAGACCGTCAGCATTCAGGAAAACCGAGAGGCGGTCTGAACGACTGATTTGGGGCGCGAAGCAGTCGTTTGTTTGGATTCCTATTGGTGTGGTACGAAGTGCCGACGTGGATTGTAGACATTCACGCTACAATCGAAAGTGTTTGAAAATCGCGTGTTATCGGCATTTACAAAGGAAGAATTCCAAGGCGTCTGCGGCGCGTACAATCGATCTTTTTCTGTTAATTTTTGATATTGTATAACCGCGCGCCCCCGCCAAACTTCAGATGGTCGAGGGCTACCCCTTTAAGAATGTCCGCCTCTTTCAGGCGGCGATCCTTTCGGCTGATTTCGGCGGATCTGGAATGCCGAAGCCGACGCTACGGATTCGGAACTCGTAGATGGCTGTTGATCCAGCCAAATGCCGCCCGTGCGTCGTTGAAGAGGCTGGCGAGATCAGAGTACGGTTGCGCGTACGGTGATCGAAAAAACGATCCCTACGACGCCCTGCACGGCCTCCTACTTCGAAGCAGTTGTAGCACCGACATCACGGGCAAGATTGCGGACAGTGTCTGGACCCGTCGAATTGGCAAGCGCGACCTCATGGCCGGCCACCAAGCTTTCGCACCAACCCGGCGTCAATATTTCCGGCGCCGATGATCCCGATCTTCAGGGATGTCGTTTCGCCAAACGTATCTGCTCCTGAAATGCGCTCACAACGCCTACCTTATCAGGATGTTGTCGATGTCGACATTAGACCGGCAGCCCCAGCTGCTTTCGCAGGCTCTTGTCAAATGCGAATGCGGGGACGAAACGGCGCAGAAAACTGACCTGGCGTGCCATTTTTCCGGCCGCATAGCGCCTCTTCGGAGCGGGATCTGTCGCAGCCGCCAAAATGGTCTTGGCTACTACTTCGCACGCGTCGCCTTTTTCCATCGATTTCCGAACGGTTATAGTCATATCAGCCCGCGCAGAGTTATAGATATCAAGCAACTGATCGGGGGCGGCGAGATTGGCCTCGAATGACGTACGGGTATAGGCAGGCTCCACTAACGAAACGCGAATGCCGAACGAGCGTAATTCGTGATCGAGCGATTCGGAATAACCCTCGATGGCATGTTTGGTCGATGAGTAAAGCGCGAAATACGGAGCAGGGATGAACCCCTGTACCGAACTCAAATTAACGATTCTGCCCTTTCTCTGGCGTCGCATTGCCGGCAACACCGCGTTGGTCACGCGGAAAACGCCGAAGACGTTCACGTCGAACAGGGCCTGGGCCTGGGCTATTGAGGATTCCTCCGCGCCACCAAGCAGACCCATGCCAGCATTATTGACAAGCAGATCAATGCGCCCGGCCTCGGCCAGCACGTCATCCACCAGTTTCGCCACGGATGTATCGTCGGCCACGTCGCAAGTCAGCATGGTAACGCCGTCGCTCCTCTGGGCGACGGCACGACGGCTGGTTCCGAACACACGAAAGCCCGCGTTCTGTAGGGCCGCGGCAGTTGCCTGCCCGATGCCGGTGGATGCCCCCGTCACGAGGGCGACGCCAAGATTGGTCTTGTTCATGGAAATTACTTCTTTCTTTATGCTGGATTGCGTTTCAAAATGTCGGTTGGCTTGCCGGCCGTGGTCAGGTGTTGGGAAAAACAGGAACGGTTAAAGACAGTCTTCAATCACCGGTTCGTCCGGTGCTCGCGCCGGTCAGTTCGTTCGCCCATCTGCATCGCTTGCAATGCGCCTGACTTCGCCAGTGGCTGCGTCGAGGATGCCTTGCGACAAATTCTCGTCCTGCATGATGCGGGATAGCGTGACGGCGCCCACCATCAGAGACAGTATCGCCATTGCCTTGCCGCTGGGATTGGAGCTCTTGGCATGGTTCATCAGCTCATCCAGCACCTCAAAGTGAGCGCGGATACCATCCTCAAATGGACGCCTGACCTCTTCGCTTTGCCGCGCCGCGTCGGCTCCCAACGCCACCAATGGGCAGCCGTCTGCCGTTTCCCCACGATGATCCGGGGAGAGGTAGAACTCCATCACTGCTTCGAGGGGATTGGAGCTTGTTGCTACAGCAGTCGACCATCTCCGTGTGGCGCTTTCCATCGCGCGCCTTGACGCAAGTGCGGCGAGGTCGTCCTTGGACGAGAACTGCTTATAGAACCCGCCTTGCGTTAGGCCAGCACCCTTCATCAGATCCTTCAGGCCGATACCATCGAAGCCATGCTCTCGAAAGAGACGGCTCGCAACATTGATTACAGTTTCCCGATTTTCTTCGGCCTGTGCGCGGCTCACTCTCATGTCAATCTCCGATTAGATTTCATTTGACATCTATAACATAAATAGATTTAGATCGCAATCTAATTTGTGCAGATCGCTCGTCAAGTAGAGAATGTTAAATGAAACGCAAATACGTCCTGACTTTTGTGGGTTTGCTGGGAGTGGCGGCCGCCGCCGGCTTTTACCTGGTTTCCGAAACCGCTGAATGGAAAGCCGAAGCCACAGATCCGAGGACGGTTACGCCGCTCGTAAGTGTGGCCGAGGCGAAAAAGGCTGGAACGGCCGAACGGTCGTTTACCGGAAATGTCGCTTCCCGTGTACAGAGCAATCTCGGGTTCCGGGTTCCGGGTAAGATCGTCCAGCGAATGGTCGATGTGGGTCAGCAGGTGAGACAAGGCCAGGTCCTGATGCGCATCGATGAAACCGACCTCCAACTCGCGCTTACAGCGAAGCGCAATACGGTCATTGCAGCACAGGCTGTCCTGATCCAGGTACAGGCAGATGAGAAACGCTATGCGGCGCTGGTGAAGAATGGATTGGCTGCCACTCCACAGCGTTATGAACAGGCGAAAGCGGCCCTCGACACGGCCTCGGCCCAGCTGGCCGCGGCTGAGGCTGACACGAAGGTCGCAGAAAATGCAGCCACCTATACGGTTCTTCTTGCAGATTCGGATGGAACAGTCGTCGCAACGCTTGGAGACCCCGGACAGGTCGTGGCAGCGGGCCAGACGGTTGTACAACTTGCAAAGGCAGGTCCTCGTGAAGCCGTTGTCTGGCTGCCTGAGACTTTGCGGCCCGACATAGGATCCGAAGCGCAGGCCAGTGTCTATGGTGACAGCGGGCTCAACGGAAAAGCCAGGTTGAGACAGATATCCGATTCAGCGGACCCACAAACCCGAACCTACGAGGCCCGTTATGTCCTCGACGGCGATGCGGCCTCGGCGCCGCTTGGTTCGACTGTCACAATTAGAATCATGGATACGGATCGGAGGTCGGAAGTCGCTATACCCGTCGGCGCTATCCTGGATGACGGCAGCCGCACAGGCGTATGGGTGATCGATGGACAGTCCTCTGCCGTGAAATTCACACCGATTGAAGTGAAACGGATCGGCGAAGAAACCGCGTTTGTCACTGGCATAGATGTTGGCCAGCGAGTCGTCGCACTCGGCGCTCATCTCCTTGAGAATGGTGCTACCGTCAGGGTCGCCTCGCAGCAAGAGGTGACAAAGTGATGAACTTCAATCTTTCCGCCATCGCGGTTCGCGAACGCGCCGTTACCTTATTCTTCATCGTTTTGTTGGCGGCTGCAGGCGTATACGCCTTCGTCAAGCTGGGACGCGCCGAGGATCCCTCCTTCACCATCAAGACCCTGACGGTCACTTCAGTCTGGCCAGGTGCCACTGCGCGTGAAATGCAGGATCTTGTCGCTGAGCCCCTTGAGAAGCGCATTCAGGAACTCTCATGGTATGATCGTGTCGAAACGACAACGCGCCCTGGCTACGCCTTCCTCACCGTGACCTTGAAAGATAGCATGCCGCCCGCCGCCGTCGAAGACGAGTTCTATCAGGCTCGCAAGAAGCTTAGCGATGAAGCCCGAAATCTCCCTCCAGGCGTCATTGGTCCCTTCGTCAACGATGAATATTCCGATGTGAGCTTCGGTCTTTATGCACTGAAGGCAATGGGGATGCCGATGCGCGACCTCGTGCGACAGGCGGAGGTCATCCGTCAGGATCTCCTGCATGTTCCGGGTGTGAAGAAAATCAACATCCTCGGGGAACGCCCCGAACAGATCTTCGTCGAGTTCTCCTACGCCAAGCTGGCGACGCTTGGAATATCGGCGCAGGATATCGCCGCAGCATTGCAAAGACAGAACACGGTTACACCCGCGGGCTCGATCGACACGCGTGGGCCGCAGGTCTTCATCCGTTTCGACGGAGCCTATAACAACGTGCAGGCAATTGCCGACACGCCGATCGCCGCGGCTGGACGCACTCTAAAACTTTCCGACTTGGCGGATATTCGGCGCGGGTATGAAGATCCGGCGACCTACATCATCCGCCATGAGGGCGAGCCCGCAATCATGCTGGGTGCCGTGATGCAACAGGGCTGGAATGGTCTTGAGCTCGGCAAGGCGCTTGAAGCGCGATCCGCCGCAATCACGCAGAGACTGCCGCTGGGCATGACGCTCACCAAAGTCAGCGATCAGGCTGTTAACATCGACGGGGCGGTTGGCGAATTCATGCTCAAGTTCGCAATGGCGCTTGGCGTCGTGCTATTCGTGAGCCTGGTTGCCCTCGGCTGGCGCGTCGGCATCGTTGTTGCGCTTGCTGTACCGCTGACGCTCGCCGTCGTCTTCCTCATCATGCTGGAAACCGGCCGATTCTTCGATCGTATCACGCTCGGCGCGTTAATCCTTGCGCTTGGCCTTCTCGTGGACGACGCCATCATTGCCATTGAGGTGATGGTGGTGAAGATGGAGGAGGGCATGGACCGCATCAAGGCGGCCGCTTTTGCCTGGAGCCATACGGCAGCGCCGATGCTGTCCGGCACCCTCGTCACAATCATCGGGCTGATGCCCGTGGGCTTCGCAAGATCGACTGCCGGTGAATACGCCGGAAACATCTTCTGGGTCGTGGGCTTTGCGCTGATCGTTTCGTGGTTTGTTGCAGTCATCTTTACCCCTTACCTCGGCGTTAAGATGTTACCTGATATCAAACCGGTCGAGGGTGGACATCACGCCATCTATGATACGCCGAACTACCGTCGCCTTCGCTCCCTCATCGAGTTCGCGGTTCGGCATAAATTCATGACGTGTGCAGTGGTTGGCATCGCGATGGCTGTCTCAGTCGTCGGGATGGGAGGCGTAAAACAGCAGTTCTTTCCGACATCGGATCGGCCTGAAGTGCTGGTCGAAGTTCGCATGCCCGAAGGCACAAGCATCGAAACCACGACAGCCGCAGTGGAGAAAGTCGAGGACTGGCTGCAAGCTCAGCCGGAAGCAAAAATCGTCACCAGCTATGTAGGGCAGGGTGCGCCCCGCTTCTTCTTTGCCATGGCACCCGAATTGCCCGACCCTGCCTTCGCCAAGGTCGTTGTGCTCACCCCCGACGCGCACGCACGCGAGGCTTTGAAGCACCGCCTGCGAGCCGCCGTTTCGGACGGGCTTGTTCCTGAGGCATCTGTGCGCGTAACACAGCTTGTCTTTGGCCCCTACACGCCGTTTCCGGTCGAGTTTCGGATCATGGGACCGGATCCGGATGAACTTTACAAAATCTCCGAGCAGGCTCTTGCTATCATGAAAAGTGTTCCAGATGTCCGACAGCCCAACCGGGATTGGGGCAACCGAACTCCGGTGCTGCGGTTTGTCCCCGACCAGGATCGGCTCAATCTGATCGGTCTCTCACCCTCTGAGGCAGCCCAGCAGATGCAGTTGTTGCTCAGCGGCATCCCAGTTACCCAAGTGCGCGACAACATCCGAAATGTTCCTGTTGTCGCGCGTAGCGCAGGTGACAACCGGCTTGATCCTTCAAGGCTGGGCGATTTCTCGCTCATGAGCAGGAATGGCCATCAGGTCCCCCTTGATCAGATCGGCCATTCCGAGATCCGGTTTGAGGAGCCGATCCTGAAACGCCGCGACCGCACGCCGGTGATTACGGTACGCTCTGACATCAACGAGGCGACACAACCCCCGGAGGTCTCACAGCAGGTCATGAAGGCCCTTCAGCCACTGATCGCATCGCTTCCTGTCGGGTACCGCATCGAAATGGGCGGTAACATCGAGGAATCCCTCAAGGCCAATGTCGCACTCGTCAAGATATTCCCGGCCATGATTGCAGCGATGTTGATCGTCATCATCCTCCAGGTTCGCAGCCTGTCAACGATGACGATGGTCATGTTGACTGCGCCACTCGGACTTGCCGGGGTGGTCCCGACGTTGCTTCTCTTCAATCAGCCTTTCGGCTTTAACGCCATTCTCGGGTTGATAGGATTGGCAGGTATCCTCATGCGCAACACGTTGATCTTGACAGAACAAATCAAGGAAAATCAAGCTGCCGGTCTCGATGACTATCACGCCGTTATTGAAGCGACGGTGCAGCGGACGCGCCCTGTCATCCTGACTGCACTGGCTGCCATTCTCGCCTTCATACCCTTAACTCATTCGGTGTTCTGGGGATCGATGGCCTATACGTTGATTGGCGGAACGGCGGCGGGTACCGTGATGATCCTGCTCTTCCTTCCAGCTCTGTACGCGGTGTGGTTCCGGATCAAGCCAACTAAAGATGACCACCACGGAGAAGCGAAAGAACTGGCGCAACTGACGGCACTGGCTGCTGAGTAGGGTACTTCGTATGCAAAAGATCTCTCCGGTTTTTAAGTGGTTTTCTCATGCCTGCCGGTGTGCGCAAGAGAAACGGAGCTCCAGCAAAATCGGAGGGGTCTAGGAAGTACCCGATCAATGATGGGATCATTGTGTGCTTGTGGTACCTCGTCATCGTTCAACGTGGCGATTGTATCATGCAAATGGCCGGTCTGGCGTGATCAAACTGGGATCAGATGTTGGGCTGCCCGTGCATTTGCCCGAAAAGTTGGTTCCTCACCACCATGGCAGAAAACGCTATTTGCGTTCGCGAAGAGTGATTGATATGATTTTATGACGGTACTTTAGAGGCTAATTCGTGCGCGTCACTAATGTCGAGAGATGTAAAAATCGTCCAATTGGTCCCGATAGTTGACGAAACCTTTTTTCACGGCGATTTTCCGAAATCGTAGCATTTTGACGTGCCGGGTGCCGGAGTTTTCTCGCCGCCAGAATTAATTTACAAGTAATTTCAATTTTTTATATGGCGTTTGAACGGCGAGATGGGAAGAATTGCGGTTCGAATCTCATCAAGGCGGTCAAAGGACCGGTCGGTCATTTCGTTGAAATACGGCTTGGCGTCACATTCGCCGTCCGCTTCCCTCTCGACATCCGCGTGGGCTAGTTCCCCCTAGTGCCGATTTTGTTCGTGTCACATCTCGGCGCGCAGCGATGCGGGCCTCTTTTTTATGAACTGACTGCTTCATCCGATAACGTTACGCGACCACGTTACGAATAAAACGCACCGTTTCATTGGTCTTGTTAAGGTAGGAATACTCCTGCGCGGAACCGTAAATCTGGAACGATCCGGCCGGATGATTGGTCTCCACACCGCTTCGGATAAGCGTGAGCACGCCATCGATGACGAAGATCATCTCATGCCACCCCTTGGGATCAGGTTCGGCGTCGTACCGTTCCCCTGCGTCCAACGACCATCGCCACATCTGTGTCTCTTGCCCGGCAGGCGCGGTGCCGAGCAGGACGCCAACGCTGTTTTCGCCGCGTCCGCGCCAGGTTACCTCGTCTATGTCGGTCGACGAACGGTCCGGATCTCTGACAAGGTCGACGAAGGTGACACCCATCGCTGCACCGAGCTTGTCGAGACTCGACAGGCTGATGTTCGCATCTCCCGCCTCGACGCCGATGATCATACGGCGGCTGATGCCGGATGCCTCGGCCAGTGCGACCTGGCTCATACCCGAAGCCTGCCTCAGGCGGCGCAGGTTTCCCGAAACGTGAGAAAGCACGTCGCTGCGCTCTTGACTGTGCAATATATTGCTCATAGGTTCTCTCTACTCTTAACGGGCAGACGTTTCAACAGCGAATTCGACCGCGCATCCAACCTTTTGCGTGAACGGGGACGCATGTCCACTGCTTCCCGCATATCGAAAGGTGAGACTTCTTATGACGCGACAGATCATACTCGATGAAACGCAGATTACAGCACTCCTTCCCAAGGTCGACATCCGTGGCGCGCTCGAGCGCATGTTTCGTGCGCTCGCCGAAGGTCAGGCCGTACAGCCGCCGCAGACGCTCAGCCTCTTTCCGGGCGATGCTGGCGACTTCATCACGTACTTGGGCGTCTTCGCTGAGGAAAAGGTCTTCGGTGCCAAGCTTTCCCCATACATTGCGGGCGACGGAAAGGCGTTGGTTACCGCCTGGACGCTGCTGATCTCGATGGAAACGGGCACCCCGGTCCTGCTCTGCGATTCCAAGAAGCTCACCACAGAACGGACGGCCGCCACTTCCATCGTTGCTGCCGATGCTCTCGCACCCAAGCATGCTTCCGTCCTGACGATCGTAGGGACCGGCCCGGTCGCGCTCGCGCATCTCCGTTATGCCGAAGGCATCCGTGAATGGAAGCAGGTTAGGATAGCGTCGCCTAACATCGCCGGCCGTACCGTCATTCCTGAGAAGACCACGAACGGCGTCGCCATCACGAAATACGCAAACGTCAACGAGGCGGTGCGCGGTGCTGACGTCGTGCTTTTGTGCACGTCTTCCGGCAAGCCAGTGATCGACGTCGCGTCATTGTCGAAGGCCGCCGTCGTCACCTCGATCAGCACAAACGTCGCCAACGCGCATGAAGTCGACCCAGCCGCTCTCCAGGGTTTCGATGTCTATTGCGACTATCGGGCAATGACGCCTGCATCGGCCGGTGAGATGAAGCTTGCTGCGGCTGCAGGGAGCTGGAGTGCGGAATCGATCCGGGGAGACCTTCCCGAACTGCTTTCCGGCCGTGCGACTGCGCCAAGCCGGGAGCGCCCCGCCTTTTTCCGCTCGATCGGTCTCGGCCTTGAAGATATCGCCGCTGCCGTCGCGCTGCTCGAAGCCGCTCGCGCCTGAACAAAAACCAGAACACACGAGGACAATGACATGAAGATCCGCAATTTCGGCGTCGAAATCTGGATGAATAAATATGAGACGCAGTGCGAGCTGAACCTCGCAGAGACCTGTGTCGAATCGCTGACCGTCGCCGAACTGCTTGATATGGCGGGTGGCAACGACAACCCGCAGCAGCGCCTTCCCTTCAAAAAGACCTATGGCGAGATCGAAGGCAGCGTCCGCCTTCGTAACCTCGTGGCTGGCCTCTACGAAACGCAGAAGATGGAGAATGTCGTCACCACCCATGGTGCGATCGGCGCGAACGCCCTTGTTCACCAGACGCTGGTAGAGCGAGGCGACCGCGTGATATCCGTCCTGCCAACCTACCAGCAGCACTACTCGATCCCGGAGAGCATCGGCGCTGACACGCAGATCCTGAAGCTCACCGAGAAGACCGGCTTCCTGCCTGATCTCGAGGAACTGAAGGCGCTTGCGACGCCCGGCACCAAGCTGATCGCCATCAACAATCCGAACAACCCGACCGGCTCCTTGATGGACCGCGCCTATCTTGAGAAGCTAGTCGAGATTGCTCGGGCATGCGGCGCATGGGTACTCTGCGATGAAGTCTATCGCGGCACGGACCAGGAGGGCGAACTCGGCATGACGGTGTCCATCGCAGACCTCTACGAAAAGGGAATTAGCACGGGCTCTATGTCGAAGACTTACTCGCTGGCCGGCCTTCGTCTCGGCTGGATCGCCGGGCCCGTGGAACTGATCCATGCGGTCTCTGTTCACCGCGATTACAACACGATCTCGGTCGGCATGCTCGATGATCATTTCGCCGCGATCGCATTGGAGAATAAGGACAAGATCCTTAAGCGCAGCCACGAGATTACCCGTACCAACCTTGCGATCCTGTCGGACTGGGTGGATGCCGAGCCGCTGATCTCGTGGATCAAGCCGAAGTCCGGCACGACCGCGCTCCTGAAATACGACCTGCCAATTTCCTCGGAAGAGTTTTGTATCCGCCTTCTGGAAAAGACCGGGGTCATGTTTACGCCAGGCAGTGCGATGGATATGGAGGGGTACCTTCGTATCGGCTACACGAACGGCGAAGCTGTTTTGCGCGAAGGCCTGAAACGCGTGTCGGCGTTCCTCAGGGAGGCCGCTTCGTTGGCCGCTTGATCCTCAACCATTCAAGAATTCCAACCGTCCTCTCCCAGGGCGGCAGGAGAAGTACGTTTCTAACAAAAGGGGAATATCCATGAAACGATTGACAGTCATTCTCTCTCTTGGTGCCGCTCTTCTGGCTAGCGCCG
Source organism: uncultured Phyllobacterium sp. (assembly GCF_902479695.1). Lineage (NCBI taxonomy): Bacteria > Pseudomonadati > Pseudomonadota > Alphaproteobacteria > Hyphomicrobiales > Phyllobacteriaceae > Phyllobacterium > uncultured Phyllobacterium sp. The sequence goes on from NZ_CABSQF010000013.1 coordinate 52,375, forward strand.
CATCGGCGGACGACCTCCGCATTGGCACAAGCGCTGATTACCCACCCTGGGAATCCGTGGACGGTGCTGGAAATATTGTCGGCTTTGACAAGGACGTCGGCGACGAGATTTGCAAGCGCATCGCTGCGACATGCGCATGGCAGAACCAAGCCTATGACGGTCTTCTTCCGGGATTGCAGGTCGGCAAGTTCGACGTCGTCATTTCAGGTGTCTCGATCAACGACGAGCGATCTCAGAAGGTCGACTTTTCAGTGGCCTATGCCGATGCCCCGAACTCGATCGTCGTCGCTCCCGGCAGCGAAGCTGCGTCCGCCAAAACGCCTGCTGATCTGCCCAAGGCGCTCGCGACAGCCGCCATCGGTGTGCAGAGCGGAACCACACACGAGCAGGTTATCCGTGCGCATTTTCCGGAGGCGGACGTTCGCACATACGAGCGCCCTGACCAGATCGCCGACGACCTCATTGCCGGTCGCATCGAAGCGGGTCTTATGGAGCGCTCCGCTTGGGCGCCTCTCGTAAAGGATCGTGGCGCTGACAAGCTCGTCTACGCTGGACCGTTGCTGACGGGCGCCGACTTTGCTGAGTTCGGAAAAGGCCAGGGGGTCGCAATGGCCAAGGGCAAGGCCGAACTCAAGGGAAAGATCGACGCTGCGGTAGAAGCCATGCTCAAGGACGGAACCATCAAAACGATTGCCGAGAAATATTTCGGCTACGATGTGTCCAAGAAGTGACGTCTTCAGGGGGGCGGCACGCCGCCTCCCTTCTTCAGGAGTGCACATGCAAATTGCAGCAGAAATCCTCGCCGCGGCTAAGCAAGATCTCGCAGACCTCGTTTCGATCCGATCCGTCAGCGCTCGAGCTGAAGACCTGGAAGCCTGCGCGGACAAGGTTGAAGCCCTTCTCTCGGAGGCGGGCTTCGATACCGGCCAATACCCCGGCGACGTGGGACCTTTCGTTGTCGGCGAAACGGGAGAGGGGCCGTTCACCCTGGTTATCTACAACCACTATGATGTGCAGCCCGAGGACCCCGTCGATCTTTGGACCGAACCGCCGTTCGTTCTATCTGAGCGGGATGGTCGTCTTTATGGGCGCGGATCTGCCGACGACAAAGGCGAGTTCGTCAGCCGTCTTGCAGGCTGGCGTGCCTTTAGGAAGTCATGTGTCGAACCTCTTCCATTTAAAATCATCTGGATCGTCGACGGAGAAGAAGAAATTGGCAGCCCGTCGCTCGCGCGTTTCCTCGAACGCAGGTTTCCCGAAACCACGGCCGATCTCTGCTGGTGGGAGTTCGGCGAGGTCGACAAGACTGGACGCCCGATTATTCTGATGGGATTCAAGGGCATTCTAGCGATCGAGCTCGGTTGTCGAACCGCAAAGGCTGACCTTCATTCGAGCCTCGGGGCAATCTTTGACAACCCTCTTTGGCGTCTGGCAACAGCCGTATCCTCACTTCGAGACGACAAGGGACGTGTTCTGATCAAGGGCTTTTACGACGACGTCGTCGAACCAGATGACCGCAGTAAGCAATTGGCGGCGGTTCCGCCATTCCCGCTTGTCGACCTTCAGCAGGAAACGGGCGGCGAACGTCTACTCGCAGGTGTCGATGCGGATACATTCTACGAGCACATCAATTTCGAGCCATGCGTAAACGTCAACAGCTTCCACGGTGGCTACGGCGGGGAGGGTTCAAAAACAGTGCTCCCGTGTGAGGGCGTTGCCAAGCTGGACTTCCGACTTGCGCCAGGCCAGCACCCTTTACTGGTCGCCGAATTGTTGAGACAGCATCTCGACTTGAACGGGTTCGACGATATTTCGCTCAAAATCCTCGATGCGGAAGTCCTTGGCGTCCGAAGCTCCTCCTTGCATTTCGCAATCGACTTAGGGATGGACCTTTTGCAGCAAGCGTTCGGACGCCCGGCCATCATCCAACCAAGCTCTGCAGCATCGGGTCTCGCCCATCCGTTCGTTAACAAGTTCGGTTGCACACTATTTGGGGCAGGCCTGACACATCACGGCGCAATGCTTCACTCCCCGGACGAAAACATTCTCGTCTCTCATCTTGAAAACATGATCTGGTTTTCGGAGCAGTTTTTCGCGAGCCTGAGCGATCGCCTTCGCCCATCAAAGGAGGGATCACGCGATGTTTGAGGCGGTTTATCAATACCGGGACCAGCTCCTTCATGGACTTGGGATGACATTGGCAGTCGCCATAGCAAGCTTTGTAATCGGATTTTTGATCGCGGCTGTCCTTGCACCTCTGGCGGTCTACGGTGGGCCGTTCTTACGCCGCGCAATCATGGGATATGTCGCCCTTATACGCGGTTTGCCGGAGCTTCTGGTGATATTCCTGATCTTCTACGGCGGCACGGTTTTCATGACCAAAATTGCAGGCCGCTACATCGAGGTCAATGCATTGACTGCGGGCATCGCCTCGCTCTCGATCGTTGCCGCAGCTTACCTGACCGAAATTCTGCGCGGTGCGCTTTTGAGCGTCGCGCAAGGGCAATGGGAAGGCGCGCTGTCTCTGGGCTTTCGCCGCCCGCGTGCGTTTTTGATGATCATTCTGCCGCAAATGATGTTGCGTGCTTTGCCGGGGCTTGGGAACCAGTGGCTCGTCGTGCTGAAGGAGAGTGCGCTTGTTTCTGTCGTCGGCCTTGAAGAACTCATGCGCAAGTCTGTCGTGGGAGCCGGAGCAACTCATCAGCCTTTAGCGTTCTACCTCGCGGCAGCAGCGCTTTACGTAATGATCACCGGCGTCTCGACCCTTCTTCTGAAGGCTTACGAAGCGCGCCTCACACCGCATATGAGGTGACGCATGTCACTAGACCTTTTTCTTCCAGCCTTTCTCGCAGTCAAGAACGGACTCTTGCTGACCGTGGCGATCACGATCGCCAGCTTTGCGCTGGGACAGATTCTCGCGTTGCCGTTGGCACTCGGCCTGACGTCGGCCCGGCAGGCAATCCGAGTGCCCGTTTCAACCTTTACCTTTCTCATTCGCGGAAGTCCGCTGCTGGTACAACTGTTTATAATCTATTACGGTCTCGGGCAAATCGAACTTGTAAGGAACAGTTATCTTTGGCCTGTCCTTCGCAGTCCGGTCTACTGCGCAATTCTGGCTATCGGTCTGAACTCGGCCGCCTACGCTGCGGAACTTCTGGCTGGCGGGATCAGGCAGCTTCCGACCGGGCAATGGGAAGCTGGACGGGCGCTGGGCCTGCATAGGACCGCCTTGTTGTCGAAAATCATCCTTCCCCAAGCCTATCGCTCGGTTCTTCCTGCGATCGGAAACGAACTCGTTCTGGTGATGAAGGGCTCGACGCTCGCAAGTGCGGTAACGGTGCTCGAAATGACTGGTGCAGCTCGTGTCTTCGTCGCCCGCTCCTACGCACCTTTTGAAACCTTCCTCATCGCCGGCACTATCTACCTCGTTATGGGCGCAGTCTTTGGAAGGATCTTCCGCTTTATCGAGACAAAAGTCGCTATTCCGGGGCGTTAAGTCTGGTTGGGCGCCACACCCGGCTGGTTACTGAACATCTGCTAAAAAAGGAATATTTGGCAAGGCGGCCCAAATGCTAACGGAGATTGGGGGCGGTTGATCCTGCTCGACCGTGACATCACGCCTGACCATCCCTTTCCTCGCTGAGTCTCTTGGATGCACGGTATCTAACTCTTTGGGCAGCACGGCCAGGCCGTATCGCCTCGTCTTGATCTGAGGGCTGCGGCAATCTGGCGAGGTTCGCATTGAGGCTATGTTTCGACCTCCAGTTCCTGATGCCTCACGCTTCTACAGTGATATACATGTTGCTTAGTTCACCGCCGCTAGAGGCGTCAGAGACAGGTGTTGCAGAAGCGGATATTTTGGAGGCACATGGCAGAGTCTACTGCACTACCCTGCGTCGGTCGCGCTAGGATCTAATGAAGGTGTTTGCCAATCCCGCGGCTTGCGGCAAGGCCGGATGAGTTATGCAGTAAAAACCTGAAAGGTCCGCGGGTGATACACACTATCGTGCATCTCCGCATCACTCATGCGGAAAATCGCCTATCAGCAGTCCGAATGATACGTGGGGTGGCCTGCGCGCGTACATTTTATCGTTCCAGGATTTTGCGCATAATCGTCATGATGTGGCGTTCGATGTGTTGAATACTCCCGTTTTGAGCAGAAACCTGAGCGCCTTCGAACAGAAATGTGATCTCCGCAGCCGTGAGCTGCGGATTTGGAATGTGGGCTTTGCGGCACATCTGTAAGACGCGCCCGGCCTGTGCCGTCTTGTGAGCCTCTATTTGTTGGCGCAGAGGGCTTTCTCTGTCTTCGATCTCGGCAATTGTATTCACAAACGGGCAGCCCCGGTGCGATATTGCCTCCAGACCCCGCGAAATAAACTCGGCCAATGCCATAAGCTGCGCGCGTGGGTCATCGTGGTGTACTCGTTCAATTTCGTTCAGCGCATGGCAATAGCGATTAATGGTTACCGTCAACCAATCCTGGATGAGGGCATCGCGTGAATCATAATGCCTGTAGATGCCCATTTTTGTCGTCTTCGCCTCAACTGCGATGGCGTCCATTGTCACATGCTGGATGCCATTCTCATCAAACAGTTTGTAAGCGGCTGCTGTAACGCGTTCTTTTAGCGAAGACATCTGATCCCTCAAACAATCAATCTTGACAATGATACTCAATGGTATCATTGATACTGCGCAGTATCATTCCTACGAATGTAGTTCATTGAAGAGAGGAAGCAAGCATGAATCTTCACGACTATACAGCCCAGGACGCTCTGGGGCTTGCGAAGCTGATTGAAAATCGGGATGTGGCAGCGCATGAAGTTATGGCTGCGGCTTTGGAGGCGTATAACTTAGTCAACCCAGACTTAAATGCTGTTGTAGGGATTTGGCCGGACGAGGTGATCATGCCGCAATCTGAGCGGGCAAAAAACGCTGCTTTTCCAAGCGTACCGTTTTTGATCAAGGATCTAGGTGCAACACGAGCCGGGCGTGCAAGTGAGCTTGGCAGCCGTATCGCCGCCGGCATGGTTGCACTGGCGGATTCGAACCTGATGAAGCGGTTTCGGCAAAGTGGACTGATACCTATTGGAAGAACATCAACACCTGAATTTGCCATCAGCACGACCACTGAAAGTGTTACCACTGGTCCGACGCGAAATCCGTGGAACATCAGCCGTAGTGCGGGCGGTTCAAGTGGAGGTTCAGGGGCAGCGGTAGCGTCTGGGATTGTTCCTCTTGCCCATGCGACTGATGGCGGTGGCAGTATTCGTGTGCCTGCTGCGGTAAATGGTTTATTCGGCTTGAAGCCGACCCGGGGAAGGGTTTCCAACGGTCCTTTTGTTGACGAGGTTTGGAGCGGGCTCGCAGTACAGTTCGGTGTCAGCAGGACAGTCAGAGACAGCGCAGCGCTTCTGGATGCTGTCCATGGGGGTGGTATAGGTGAGCCATATTATATTCCATCACCAGAAAACACCTTCCTTTCAACGTTGGACGCCGATCCGCACCCGCTCAGGATTGGATTTATGCTTCATCCGCTTAACGGCCAACAAACGTCGCGGGCGGTGGCAGATCAGCTTTGCCTAATCGCGAAGCTTTGTGAGAATCTCGGTCACGACGTGGAGGAGGTTCAGCTGGATCTCGGAGTTTCGTGGGAAGCTTTCGTTCATGCCAACGCTCAGTTCTGGGGGGTAAATACAGCTGCCTGGATCGATTTGGTGGCGAGATTGACCGGCAGAAAGCCTGACCGAGACGTGCTTGAGCCGGCAACATCTGCCATTTATGCTTACGGACGAGAGATAACAGGCCTTAACATGCTCCAGGCACTCGATACGAGAAACACTGTGACACGCGTCCTCGGGGCTTTTTTTGAGCAATATGACGTGCTGTTAACTCCAACCTTGCCGAACCTGCCGCCTCTGATTGGCGAATACAATAGCGGCCAAGACCATCTGGATGGACTGGAGTGGGTGGAGCGGGTATTCAGTTATTCACCCTTCACCGCTGCGGCGAATGTTGCCGGTATACCTGCGATGTCAGTGCCCCTATCTGTTGATGCCGCAACCGGCATGCCGGTAGGATCGCAATTTACCGCAGGCTTTGGTCAAGAACCTCTGCTTTTTAGTCTCGCAGGTCAGCTGGAGCGTGCTTTGCCTTGGATAGGAAGACAACCGAGGTTTTGGGCTGGCAGGTTGGGTGCAGAAGTTGGTTTTACATAATCAGCCAGAAAGCCATTGAGTGAGTACCGAAGTGGTGTTGCTCGATAATATCTGACACGCCGTTGCATTCTACCGACGGCTTAATCAAGCCATTTTGTGTGGATTCAATCATAAGATCGTTCCCCGTAATTGCAATGTGCTGATAATGAGCGAGCAAGCGTCTGGCAATCGATGTTTTGCTCGTTGGCAAGCCGGAAATAGTCTCCCCTCACGACGGCTGATGCCCACAGCATTGCTCCCGAGCATTTCTTTCTTTGAACGCCGTGGGCTTCACCCGTGCCAGATGCTACGGTTGGAGATTTCATGGATGAGTCGGAACAGGATTTGCTTGCCTACATGACGTTCCCATCACAACATCGCGCTAAATTGCACATCACGAGCCCATTTGGAACGTCTTAACAAGGAGGTATGCTGTTGATGTTGGCTGAGGGCGGTGGCGGCTCAGTTCCGCGTGGAGATCAACACGCATAGACGTTACCGAAGAGGTGATTTTGCGGGCCGCAGGCAGGATCATTTTCTCTCTAGGCTTTAGCGCTCCTCGCGGCCTTCATCACATCGGCAAGCTTCCGGTTAAGCCGTGCAATGGCTTCGCGTTCGTCTGAACTCCAGTCCGACAGCAATGCGTCAAGCAGCTTTCGTCGCGCCTGCACAATAGCGAGCACCTTCTGACTGCCGTTCTCTGTGATGATGGCTTGATTGATACGCTGATCTCCCCTTGCTGTCTGGCGATCGACTAGTCCCAACATTTCCAATTTTGCAAGTTGCCTACTGATCGTCGAATGATCGCGACCCACCTGTTCGGCAAGCTCAACGACGCCGATAGAGCCAGCTGTTCCAATACGAACCAGCAATGGAAACAACGCCCGGTCGAGCGATACGCCGGCTTCTTTTAACAGCACATCATCTTGACGTGGACTATTCAGGATGCCTACCAGATCGATCAGGGCTGCAGCCAGCGCATCGGAATTATGTGTATCGTGCACGCTTTACAAGCCTCCATACTGTTGTTATGTTCTGTGCATGATACACACATATACATCCGAACAGAAGCGCAGACCAAACATCTTGGTAATCATGGGTAGCGTTCGAGCCAACCGGCTTTGTCCTCAGATTGCAGCTTGGGTGATCGAAATTGCACGTGCCGAAACCAACCTCGATTTCGAACTAGTCGATTTGATTGACTGGCCATTGCCAATGAATGACGAACCGGACATTCCGGCAGCCGATGCCTATCAACAAGTGTCCACGAGGGCTTGGAGTAAGAAGATTGCCAGCGCCGACGCAGTCGCGTTTGTAGCGCCTCAATATAATTGGGGTTATCCTGGCGTACTCAAGAATGCGATCGATCATCTATATTCCGAGTGGCGCAACAAGCCTCTGGTAATCATCACCTATGGTGGTCACGGTGGCGGAAAATGCGCGGCCCAGCTCAAACAGATTGCCGAGGGCTTGAAGATGCGCATTATCGCGACGATGCCTGGTATCACACTTCCTCGATCAACCATTGAGGGCGCACCGCTGGATATGGTTGCGGACATCCATCATCAGGATGGCGCTGTAAAGCAAGCTTTGCTGGAGCTGGAGGCTGAGCTTGAGATTGACCATAGCTTTTTACAGGACTCTAAGTTTTGAGAGCCTCGTCCATTGGTTAAGGGACGGAGGCCAACTTTATATCAGTCACACGCTATCGGTTAGCCGACGTGTGGCCAATAGCTGTTAAAGGCAGGTGCAGAGCCCCCAGACTGACGAGATGGGGCAGCGTCTCCAATTTCTCTTGCTGTCGAGGTGTCTGCAATGCTAGAAGCTAGCTGTCGCACCACTGGCGATCGTAAGCGTTAACGTCACTCAACGCGCAAGCCCGAGACCGACTCTGTCGGCTCTCTGCAATTGCGCTTAGGTGATGGTTTGACGTTCAATCCAGCAACTACCGTTCAAACGGTGCTGGTAATAAGTAGGTCCGAGGGACTCAGGGGCAGGGATGGCTCATCCTCTCGCCGCCACACATCGTCATATCTCAACGCATTGCATAGAACCGCCGATTGGCCCGGGTTCATCCACCTTACGGAGCGTGCAATGATAAACTTTACCTCACCCGCAATATCTTCCCTGATCAACCGGCTCTTTGCGGACGCCGATGCTATCGAGGAGGCCTATGATCGGCAGATGGCAGATGTCCCGCCCGAAGTCCGCAACGCGGATCGAGCCGACTATCGGCGTTTCTATGAGCGTCTCAAGGAGCAGCCACTTGCGGTCTCTCGTGAAACCGGTGTCCTTCTCTATATGCTTGCGCGCGCTACCGGCGCCCATACTATCATCGAGTTCGGGACATCTTTCGGGATATCGACCATCCATCTTGCTTCGGCACTGCGAGATAACGGGGGCGGCCGCCTGATCGGTAGCGAGTTTGAGCCTTCGAAGGTCGATCATGCTCGTCAAAATATTGAGGCCGCCGGCCTGTCCGACTTGGTCGAGATTCGGGAAGGTGACGCGCTGGAGACTTTCGCGCGTGATCTGCCAGAACAGATCGACCTCGTGCTTTTGGACGGCGCTAAAAATCTCTATCCTTCCGTGCTGTCCCTTTTAGAGGGACGGTTGCGGCTCGGCGCGCTGATAATTGCCGACAATGCGGACGCAAGCCCGGAATATGTCGCACGGGTCCGATCTGTTAAACACGGCTATCTCTCAGTGCCTTTCGCGGCAGATGTGGAGTTATCGCTGCGCTTAAACGCAGCGGGCCTCAATAAGGCCGGCACCTAATCATTGGCCGGCTACGGTCGCTCGCGAAGTAGGCCGGGCCTGATCGAAGGTCGTTCAACGTCAACAATTGAGTAACAAAAAAGGTGTGCGGATACGTAACGAGATGTATCCGCACGTAAAATGGTAGAAGCTATGACTAAGATGAGTTTTGCAGTTGCAGCTAGAGTTCAGCAATGGTTCAGAACTGTCGTTGTGTTGCGGAAAACGACGGGCACAAAGAAGCATGTAAATGACCTTCCCGATCATATTTTACGGGATATTGGCTGGCCCGATTCTTATTATGAGCGGTTGCTCATGCCAGTGAAGAGGGCGGAGAAAAGCCGCCGTGCATGCAGTGGTCAGTATGAGAGTGCAAATGCGCCCAATCAACCTGGGCTGCGCGCCCCGCGATCGAGAAAGCGGGTTACCTACCTTGATTTGTAGGACTAGTCCGCGAGAAGTGGGGCGCGATGGCCAGAACGATCTGCATCCGCAAAGCCTGTTGACGCTGATTTTTGGGCAGTAGTTGTTCATCGGAATGAGCCACATCTCCGAACGCTCGGTCGTCAAGATGGCTCATTGGTTCTATTATCGGCGCGCAACAGCTGTAAGTGATTGATCAATGCCCTGAACGCTGGAGACGTCCTGGTCCGGTCCGGATAGTAAAGGCTAAAACCCGGTAAATCCGGAAGCCAGTCGGACAAGACAGAGACGAGTCGCCCAGACTTGATATCCTCGCGAACCTGAACCTCGAATAGGTAGGCGAGCCCCAAGCCGTCGAGAGCCGCGGAGCGTATCGCCTCCCCATCGTTGAACACCAGATGGCCGTTTGTTTTGAACTCGACGGTCTTGCCCTTTTTCGACAACGGCCAGCGATAGAGCCGCGTCGAACTAACGAAGCGATATCCGATGCAGACATGCGCCGAGAGGTCATCGGGATGTGTGGGAACCGGGCCGTGATTTTGGAGATATTCCGGGGAGCCCACGATCACAACAGGTGCGGATCGCGTGAGAGGCACTGCGATCATATCCTTATCGACCAGGTTGCCAAACCTGATACCTCCATCGAATCCTTTGGCTACGACGTCGCTGAACCCCTCGTCGATCGACACCTCAATCGACACGTTCGGATATTTCTCGCGAAATGACGTAAGCGACGGACGCAAAATGGTCTCGTAGGCGACAGGAACCATCGTCAACCGAACAGCTCCTGAAACAATCGAACGCATCTCCTGCAGGTTGGCCAATTCATCGCCGATGTCCCGAAGAGCTGGCACGAGCGTGCCGAGAAGTTGCCTTCCCGCCTCCGTCGGCGCGACGGTGCGTGTCGTCCTGGCAAGCAGCGTTACGCCGACACGTTGCTCAAGCTGGCTCACCGCATAGCTGAGAGACGACTGAGAAATTCCAAGCTCGGCTGCGGCAGCCGTAAAACTCTGGTGTCTTGCTACGGTCTCGAAGACAGCAAGGTCACGAAGCACTAGGCGATCCATTTATCTAACTCATCGATAGAGGTGTGCGAAATACACTATCTAATAGATAAGCTGCCAGTTCGCTATATTCGAGTCACCAAATTGAATTAAGAGGTGTGAGACAATGAAGAAACTGATGCTGGCCGCCCTTATTGGGACATCGATGGCTGTCCCCGCCTTTGCAGATGCCACAAATGTTGTGCTGGTCCACGGTGCGACAATGGACGCATCTGGGTGGCGACCGGTTTACGACATCCTGCGGGCGAAGGGCTTGAAAGTGAGCGTCGTCCAGCTGCCGCACACCAGTCTGGCGGATGACATCGCTGCCACCCGGCTCATCCTCAAGCAGCAGAAGGGTCCTACAGTGCTCGTTGGTCACAGCTACGGCGGAGCGGTGATCACGGAGGCAGGAACCGAAGAGGTGGTAAAAGCGCTGGTATACGTGGCCGCCCTGGAGCCCGATGAGGGCGAGAACCTGACCGAGCTTTCCCAGCTGTACCCGATGAAGATCAACATGGAGATGCTGGACGCTCACACCTTCGTTCCCAGCCCGACTACCTATCGCGACACGATCGCTGCGGATCTTCCCGAAGATGTAACTGACTTCATGTCAGCATCCTCGAAGCCGATGACCGTGGCGACGTATCAGGTAAGGTTCCACCAGGCGGCATGGCATGAGAAACCGACATTCGGCATCGTAACGACCGAGGACCGGGTCATTCCTCCAGAGTTGCTCCGTTGGATGTACAAGCGGGCAGGAACCAAAGCTACGGACATCAAGTCGAGCCACATGGTCTACATGTCTCACCCGAAAGAAACCGCGGACGTCATTCTCCAGGCCGTGAAGTCGGTAAACTAGTTGTCTTCACCTCGGTTATAAGATGGACAACCTTCGTGTCGCTTTCAGGGTTGCAAGCGGTTTTCCACGTCATGGTCCGTCAGAGATCGTAGCTCCCCGTGATAGATTTTTTGCGGCTCGGGGTATCCCGTTCGCATCGGAAATATGTGTCTGCTTTCGGGAAGCAGTTCCGTCATGTCTAACGGCCGTAATGCGGGCGCAAAGCCGTCATTCGATTGGCCGCTTTCATTCCTGTTTTTGACAAATGAAATATTTGACCACAAAATCGAGGCCTCGTGAACGGAGCTACATTGCCACTCACCATTTTCCTCGAACCGATGCTGCGCCTCGGGCAGCAATTCAAACGGGTTAAGATAGGCGTATCCGCTGAAGCCGGTTTTCGCGATAACCGCCTCCAGTCCTTGTTTTACGAGATACTCATGCCAGGGACAGCGGCAAGATCAGTAAGTTTGTCCAGCCAGCGTTGCATTTGACCCTCTGCGGTGATGTCTCATCGCCGCACTGTAGAGTGCAAAAGAGTTTCATCAAGCGACTGGAAAAACGCTACGCTGCAGTAATCTTTTGCCTGAGCTTGATTATCCTAAATCACAGATCAAAGTGCCAGACCTTCGAAACGATTTGCCATTTGCCGTCGATCTGTACCAGCGTGAGATCGTCGACAAATTTTTTGGGCAGGTAGACGTCCTTGACCCGAACATGCGCGGTTGTTGGACTACCAACAGACACGGATATGATCTCATCTTGGCGATGATCGCCCTTTTCTTTAGGAGATGGGCGGTTCGCGACGATATCCATGTATGCATCGACCGTCAGTTGAATTAGGTTTCCTTCAGTCGCCGAATATAGGTGTGCCTGAGGATGGAAGACGGAGCGAAACCCTTGGATGTCTCCCAGAAATAGTGCGTCCAAGTATATCTGAGCCGCTTCCCGGACGGCTTTTGTTACTGCATTCGTCGTGTCCATGTTCCGTCCTCCTTTAGGCAGCACCACGCTCGAACTCGGCGTCGGCAAGATCGAGGCCATGATCCAGTGCAGAGATTAGTGTCTCCAGTTCGTCGTCCGAAATGATGAACGAAGGGGCGAGGAACAGCGAAGTCTGTTCGCCGCTGGTGCCAATAACTGCGCCGGCCACCATTGCGCGGGCGGCAACACGCGACGCAATCGGCGCGTCGGTCGTATCGGCGTACCACTGGCGCCAATCAGGGCCATGCAACTCAATGGTCCAGTGCAGACCGAAGCCATCCACACGGGCAACGCTCGGGTGCTTGCGAGCGATCTCGATGAGCCGTTGTTGCATCCGGGTCTCCAACGTCTTGACGCGGCGAATGATTTGCCCGTCCGCCATTACAGATAAGTAGGCGCGTACGGCGGCTACCGCGCTTGGATGCGCGCGAAAGGTGCTGTAGGTCTGCCAGCTCTTGCCCTTCATCTGCTCTACAATGTCTTTCGACATCACAACGGCGCCAGCTGGGGCTGATCCGCCAGCCAGACATTTGCCGAGCGTCACGATGTCAGGACGGGTTTCACCACCTTGAAACGCGAACCAGCGACCACTGCGACCCAGGCCCGTTACAACTTCATCGGCGATCCACAGAGACCCAGCTTTTCGGGCGGCGTTGGCAACATAATCCTGGTATTCGGAATCGTAATAGATGCCGCCCTGCGTGTAATCTATGATCGTTGCCGCGACAGAAGACAGTGTCTCCTGTGTACCTGCCATTCGTTCAACCAGAGGCCGATTGTCGGGGAGGCCGCCATATTTGGCATTGGCAGGAGCCGGAAGGATCCGGACCGGGACCTGTGGTGGAACTGGCTTGCTGCCACCGCCTTGAATGGCGAGGCCCCCATGCCAGTGCGGCTGCACCGTCATCTGGCGTGCCAGACCAGCCATACCGTGATACGCCCGCTCGCGCGTCGCGAGTTCCGTGCGACCCGTAAGAGCCTGGGAGAAGGTCAGTGCCAAATCGTTGGCCTCACTGCCACTGAGGAAAAAACGGACGGCCCCAACCCAGCTTTTCTCTTCGCCGAAGGCGATATCGATCAGATCCTCGGCAGCGGCCTCACGTTCAGCCCAGAACCAACCTTCGTTGATGACCGGGTTCGAAGCTGCCTTCTTCATTGCCTCCACCATAACGGGATGCTTGTGGCCGAGCGGGCCGCCGGTATTGCTTCCGTCGATCAGTCGGCGACCGTCCGCCAGAACGAAATAGACACCTTCTCCATCGATCACTTTGATGAGCGGGTCCTTGCCCGCATTGAGTCCAGTTTGCAGAAGTCTGCTCATACGAGCCTCCTTGGATTTGAGCGTTTGATTGGGCTTTTCGGGGAATGCTGGCGCGATGCGACTAGTGGCTGTGTCCGTACACTTGCCGAAGAAATTCTTTCGTGCGCGGATGCTTCGGCCTGGCAAAGAATGAAACCGGGGCGTCTTCTTCCAAGATCACCCCACCATCCATAAAGATCACTCGATCTGCCACCGTCCTTGCAAACCCCATTTCGTGAGTAACGACGATCATCGTCATGCCTTCTCGGGCCAGATCGATCATGACATCGAGGACTTCCTTGACCATCTCGGGATCCAGGGCGGACGTAGGCTCATCGAACAGCATCACCTTCGGCTGCATGCAAAGCGCACGCGCGATTGCGACACGCTGCTGCTGTCCGCCTGACAACTGTCCCGGATAGGCATGAGCCTTGTTCGCAATCTTAACACGTTCCAAGAGGCTCATGGCCTGAGCCCGCACCACCTCGTGAGTGATGCCGCGAACGATCCGCGGCGCCAGCATTAGATTCTGCAGCACCGTTAGATGCGGAAACAGATTGAACTGTTGGAAGACCATTCCAACCTCTCCTTTGAGATCGGCGATGTTTTCACAGTTGGGATGCAACTCGTGACCATTCACCAGAATCTGCCCGCTGGTCCTCGTTTCCAAGCCGTTGATACACCTGATCAGAGTGCTTTTTCCCGATCCAGAGGGGCCGCAGAGCACCACCCGCTCGCCGGCATTGACGGCGATGCTTACGCCCTTGAGCACTTCCACCGACCCGTAGGATTTATGGATATTATCAAGGCTGATCATTGTTGGGCTTGAGGTCATTTTTTCCCCCGATGAGATAGTTCTTGTTGCGTGCTGCGAACGAATTCTTCGGCCCATCGACGACATTTGGGCCTGAATGGCGCAATGAACCGCCCTGTCAAAAACCTCAGAAAGGATGCGGATATGCTCTTAACTGATAATGGCGCAGTGATAACCGCTGACCCATCACCGGCCGGCTCGTAATCGATGTTGATGGCATCGGTGAACATTGAACTTCCCTTATCCCAACTGACAGTGCGTGGACGGGAACAGCTAACGATCGCGAGACGTCCTTGTCTATCCGATCTTTTAGGCTTTTACATCGTAAAAAGAGATGTATCTCACTAGCGTCGTTTCTTCTTGATGGCGCTTTCGAGGGGCTGTATCGGTTGCGAGTACTGCTCTGATTTCAGCATCTTAGCTTCTCGCACCCTGTTCAGGAAATTTCGTACAAGAAGATTCTCTTCTGCATTGTTTTTATGAAGCAGGTAAAAAGGCGAATAATAATCGATGCTTTCCGTAGTTCTGACCCTCGTCAGTGACCGCAGCGTTTCCCCGTAGTGCACTGGGAGGTAGCCAATGAAACGACCCGACTGAATCAGAAGCGCTTGGGATTCCATCTCCTCCACGATTGCACCGGGACTGATATGCCCAACTCGCTCGAGATCGTATCGGTGCAGATAGCGGCGCGCGACAAAAACATAGTGTTTCAACTCGGCGATCTCGACGGCCTCATGGCCCGCTAGCGGATGATCGTTCGAACAAAAGATCGCGTGCTGCTCGTTGAAGAGAGGGATGTAGGCGATACCTGCCGTTTTTCTGGTAAAGGCACCGCCAATAGTTACGTCACGTGACCCCTCGATAAGTAACCGCTCCATATCCCCAGGTGAGTCCCTGAAGATTTCGATCACGGTCTTCTTAGCTCGGTCGTTGAACTCACCGATGATTGCTGACAAGTCCCATGTCCGGTTCGTAATCATTGCGTCCACAATGCCTAACCGCAATACTCCCTTGAGTTCACCCGAGATCGAGGCGGCGGCGTTCTGAAATCTGTCAGCCGCTGAGAACAGGTCCTCACAGGCGTTATAGATCTGCTGCCCGGCCGTTGTGAGCGCAAATCCTGATCGACCTCGGTAACAGACGCGAAATCCCAGCCTTTTTTCAAGATCGGCCAGTTGCGTAGAAAGCGTCGATTGAGACACGTTCAAAGTGAGTTGCGCCCCTACGATGCCATCTGCCTCGACAATCGCGCGAAATGTACGAAGTAACTTGAGATCAAAGTCGTGAACACGCATTCCATATCCTCCTCCGTAAACATCGAAGAATGTTACATCGACTGATCCGATGCAACATGCCTCAATCGCTATTTTTCTAACGCAAGAAATTCTCCATGGATCCTACGTTGATGGGCGATCTGGCTTTTTACTCTCGCTTGGCGCGCCCATGCCGACTGAAAACGAGGATTTGGAGAAGCTCTCATGACAACTTTCAACCAACCGCTTGGTGGCAATGAAATGCCGCGCTTCGCGGGTATCACGACGATGATGAGGTTACCTCACGCGCCGGACGCGAAGGGATTGGACGCCTGTTTTGTCGGCGTTCCCATGGATATTGGCACGTCGAACCGTAGCGGCGCCCGCTTTGGTCCTCGTCAGGTTCGTGCTGAATCGGTGATGATCCGCCCCTACAACATGGGAACTGGAGCCGCCCCATTCGACAGCCTTCAGGTCGCCGACATCGGAGACGTCCCGACGAACCCGTATGACTTGAAAAAGTCTGTACGCATTATCTCAGAATTCTTCGACGGTATCTTGAAGTTCGACTGCAAGCCGCTGGCAATTGGCGGAGACCACACCCTTACATATCCGATCCTGCAAGCGATGGCGCGCAAGTACGGCCCAGTGGGGCTCATCCATATCGATGCACACGCCGACATCAATGACCATCAGTTTGGCGAAGCCATCGCGCATGGAACACCATTCCGGCGCGCCGTCGAGGAAGGTCTGCTGGACTGCAAGCGCGTCGTTCAGATAGGGCTAAGAGGCTCCGGTTATGCCGCTGAAGATTTTGACTGGCCGCGGGGGCAGGGATTCCGCGTCGTTCCAGCGGAAGATTGCTGGCATAGGTCGCTTGTCCCTCTCATGGCTGAAGTCCGTCAACAGATGGGCGAAGGTCCTGTCTATGTAAGTTATGACATCGACAGTCTTGATCCTGGTATTGCCCCCGGTACAGGAACGCCGGAGATCGGTGGACTCACCACCATCCAGGCCCTTGAAATCATTCGGGGATGCCACGGGTTGAACATAATCGGTGCTGATCTCGTTGAAGTGTCGCCCCCTTTCGACACGACGGGAACAACAGCGATTACCGCTGCCAACCTCCTGTTTGAACTGCTTTGTGTGCTACCCGGAGTAATCAGGCGATAGAACTGGAGCTGGCGCGCCTGGCGCGCCAGCCTTGACCGAACCTGCATGCGCTGGCAAAGCACCATTTCTCCACAACTGACTGCCCGATCGTTATGCACACGACGACAGGTTCTCTCAGCGGCGTTCTCACGCAGCTGAACTGTTACGGCGCCAGAAACCGATCGAGCACGTTCCTGGTGATCTGCATCACGATCTGGTCATCACGGACTAGTCCCATTATCCAATCCGAACTTCCGGCATGGAAGACCTGCCCCTTTCCGCTCTGGAAGTGAACGATCGCTCCACATCCCCGTTTTGTTTTCTCAATGCTTACAGGGTCTGCCGACCCGGTCAGAACCATAGCCACATATTCTGCGTCTTCCCGCCCTAGAAATGTGTGACCAGGCCTGATCGATTCTCCCTCCTCGATGGTCGATGATAGGCCCAACGCCAGTATTTCCATACCGGCCGGCGCTACTTCACCTGGAGCAACGAATGGCAGGCCGCCGCGGATTTCATAGCCGATTCCATCGACCTCATAGCCAAATATGCCGCTTTGGCCGCCGATGACGTCGCCATAATACAAGCCGGTTTGCGCGAAAGCCCAGTGATCTGGACGATACAGGGGAAACCCTTTGGCACCACGGGGTGAGCACCCAGACCAACTCGCGTACATGCCTTGGGTAGCGTTAAGGCCGAATGTTGAGGCGCCGGGCCGCCCTATCTCGCCAGCTTCCCAGGACTCCGTTACAAGATGCCTTGGCCCCGTCTTCATTAATGGGTCTCGCTCACGAGCTGTATATTTGTAGCAGACTTGCGTATTCCCATCGTTTTCTAAGCGGATCTGCCACATGAAATTTCCAGCAAACCGCGCGATACGTCCGCCGTGTTCGACATAAGCATCGATCGCGTCGCGCATTTCCCAAGACCAATATTCATCATGGCCAATAGTTGCCACACATCGGTAACCGGACAGAATAGTTGGATCGTCGTGCAGATCTGTCTGAGATATTACGTCAACCTGATAGCCCGCTTCCTCAGCCCAAATCACAAATCGTCGTTCGAAACTTGCCCATCCTGCTGAGACATATTTTTTGCTGTATCCATTGCAATAGGCCCACTCCATGTGTGGATATTCCGGTTCTTCCAGGATCCCGGGCTGATCCAGCAGAACTGCGCGTGGAGCCTCATCGGGAATGCTGACGAAACCACGGGCGTAAGGTCGCTGGACGCTAAGACGCGGCGAGAAATCATTTCCTTGA
Organism: uncultured Phyllobacterium sp.; assembly: GCF_902479695.1. Classification (NCBI taxonomy): domain Bacteria; kingdom Pseudomonadati; phylum Pseudomonadota; class Alphaproteobacteria; order Hyphomicrobiales; family Phyllobacteriaceae; genus Phyllobacterium; species uncultured Phyllobacterium sp. The sequence goes on from NZ_CABSQF010000013.1 coordinate 70,401, forward strand.
GGCCCGAACAAGCCCTGATAATGATTGGAACCGCCCCAATCATTATAGGCCGTCCATGTGGCCGTTGCCGCTACCAGAAGCAACCTGTCGTTGATCCCGCGCGTTAGCGTTTGACGATCCGGGCCGATGATGACGACATGCTCACTCTCGGCGACAACACCATCACCGCTGGATTCAACGAAAGCCTTGATAACAAATCCGCCGGAACGCCATTTTTCTGTATCGTGTACGATCACGGAAACCGGCCAGTCGCAGCCGATCTCTGAACAATTGGCGTTTGTGGCAGACCAGATGCCTGAAATGCCCTCACGGCGAAAAACTTGCTGACGATGCGCGCCGTCCCGGTATATTTCGAGCGAATAGCGTTGTGCGTTAGTGTTGACCGAAATTCGAATAGGCTCGCCTGGCCGGTATGAAATGCGATCTGCGTATAGCCATATCCGAATCGGACCCCCTGGATCGGTGGGGGCCCTTTCTGCGTAATTTCCCTGCACAGCCTCGCGGCGCCATTCGGTACCAGAGGATTGGGCATGAGACGAGCTGCTCATGGCGCGAGAACCCTTGGTCACTTGTCGTTTCCGATTCGGAAAGGAAAGTATTGGGCCCAAAGCGCGTCAAACTCACCGTTTGACCACATCAAGTCGACGGCCTTCTGAATCTCCGAATGCAAAGGCTCATTGTCCTTCTTGACGACTATCCCAGCCCCATCTCCAATGGATGGGTCCGAAATTTTTGCCTCTGAAATCTTGCAGCAATCCTTTCCCTCGCCTTGTACCCATGTATAGAGAGTCGGTGTGTCGCCCATCACGGCATCAATGCGACCTGCGCTAAGATCGGCGTAGGCTTCAATCTGCGAAGGATAAAATTTCAACGTCGACCCTGAAAAATTTTTCTCGAGATAGGAAGCATGGACGGTTGCTGTTTGGGCCCCCACTGATTTTCCTGCGAACGCAGCCGGTGACAGGTCAGACCCATCGCCATTCTTCGGCACCAGGAAGCTCGCGCTGTTGTTGTAGTACTTGATCATGTCCACCGCCTTCTTGCGCTCGTCTGTGATCGAGTGCGATGCAATAACCATATCGTAACGACCATTCTGGACAGCAGGGATGAGACCTTCGAAGTCCTGTGCTGTCCATTGGCACTTTGCGCCGAGCTTGGCGCAGATTGCGTTGCCGATTTCGATGTCGAGACCGGTCACCTTGCCTGCGTTGTCGACAACACTGAAGGGCGGATAAAGGCCATCGGTACCAATCTTGAGTATACGCTGCTCAGCCATTGCGGATGTGATACTGAACGATAGCAGTGCCGTTGCGAGCAGCACTTTGTAATCATTTACCGGTTTCATTTGATTCTCCCATTTTAACTACTGCTTGTTTTCTGAGCCGGCTTAGGCCACACCCTAATTGCCGCCCTCTAGTGTTCATTCAGTTCAGGTGCCGATCCCATTGCCATCGGCCTCGGATTCAGCACCGAAGTGGTCACCATCGAAAAAATGATTGCTCCAAAAACCTGAAGGCGAGCCTGATGGCGGAGACGATACAAATGTAGATTAATGCTGCCCAAATATAGATACTAATATCGAAAGTACGTGAGTATATAACCTTGACAACTCCAAGTAATTCATAAAGCGTCACTGCCATCGTAATGGAACTAGCCTTGATCAGAAGAACGATCTCGTTTCCATAACCCGGTAGGGCTCGCCTTATGGCTTGTGGCATGATTACCTTTCGGAGCGTGGCGACCCAACCAAGCCCAAGGGCAGTGGCGGCTTCCCATTGCCCCTCGGGCAGTGCGTCGATCGCTCCCTTTACCAACGCGGCGGTATAGGCTGCTGAATTGAGGGCAAATGCGAGAACGCTGCAGAAGAAGGCGTCGCGGAAAAGCCACCAGACGCCGAGACCCTCCAATACGGATCGAAACTGGCCACTCCCATAGTAGAGTAGGAAAAGTTGAGCCACGAGCGGTGAACCGCGAAAGAAGGTGACATAGGTGTTGGAAAAGGCCCGCGGTGCCCACGCCTTGGAGCGCAATCCCAAAACCAGCGGAACGGTTATGATTGCGGCACAAGTGGCAGACAACCCTACCAGTGCAAGCGTTAGCTTGAATCCATCGTAGAGACGACCTGCGTTTTCTATGACAAGGGAAGTATCCATTGTTATGCCGTCCTCACAAGATGACGGCTTGTTCTCAGATTCAACCGTTCGAGACCAAACTCCGATATCTTTGTCAGGACGATGTAACCCAGGCAGGCGAATAGATAGAGAACAAAGTATCTGTGCGTTGCGGCAACAGCCAAGTTCACTTGTCTCATGAAATCGGAGACGGATATCAGCGAGACAAGAGCGGTATCTTTCAGGAGGATAATCCAAAGATTACCGAGTCCAGGAAGAGCGAGCCGAAATGCTTGGGGCAATATGACATTCCGGAGGGATGCGATGCCCGGAAGCCCGAGGGACAATGCTGCTTCGTACTGGCCTCGCCCAATGCCCGCCAGAGCACCCAACCATATTTCGCTTGAGTAGGCGGCGAACACAAGACTGAGAGCGAACGAGCCTGCCCCAACACCCGGAACGGTCCACGCCGTCTGAACATCGAGTTGCGACATCAAAAGCTGAATGAGTTGAGAGCAACCATGGTATATTGCAAAGATAGTCAGCAATTCCGGGATCGCTTGGAATGCACTCGCGTAGCCGATCGATGCAATCCTGAGGAGGCGTGATTTGCTCCGCCTACCCAACGCGATCATGAGGCCCAAAAACAGACCCAGCGGTAAGGCAAGGATTGCCACTTCTAGAGTGACGACCAGACCACTCAGGAACGACCAGCCCCACCCACCAGCACCGAAACCTAATAACTCCATGCAGCATACCTCCTGACACCTAACCACATGAGTTGGATTAGTGGGACAGTCTTCAGGAAGATAAACCCGCAATATGGTGCGCATACATCGCGAATATAGATGTATCCATCAACTCGCGGCGGCCCGTGTGGGCGAGCAGTGCCCATAGACCTTTACAAAGCCTATGCGGTGAGAAGGTCGCGACCACCAGAAACTGTCGCTAAATCGACAATCGACTAGCGCCAAGCGGCTGGGCGGGAAGTCCAAAGTCAGTCCCCGTCTTGAGCCAAAAATCGTGGGGGGAACAGGACGATCGGTGACAGATACCTCGACGGTCAGGGAATCACCCTTTTCTGGAGAGCCGTGCAATGGGTCAACCGGAACGCGCCCCTACTTTTCGCATTTGAGACTCAGTTATATGCCGATAATCAATGTCGAGGCGGAGTGGGTAGAAGTGGCGAGGCGCCGGGGTAGAGAAGGGCGTTACTGCAGGAGAACCATACCGTGTTACATCGACCAATCCGATGCAATATCCTCCGGGCCGCTATTTGTCTGTTCTTCAGCAGCTATAAGGTCTTCCAAACCACGGCTTTGGGAGGTTTGCAGTGCACAAAACATTCATTTCGGTTCTGCTTGCGGCATCGCTGGCGAGCGGGGTGGCGGCTTCCAAGGAGCGCGCCCGCGACTTGGGCGTCGAATTCGACGGGACGGCGGGCAAGCTCAACGCGATTACCGACGTTGCTGGCGTTGAGGTCGGCCACGTCACCTTGATCGAAGGGGAGGGGCGGACCAGTGTAGGGCAAGGTCCGGTCCGGACAGGCGTGACTGTCGTTCTGCCGAGAGGCCACGCCAGTTCGAAGCCGGTGAATGGCGGCTTCTTCAACCTGAATGGCTATGGGGAAATGACCGGCCAGTCCTACCTGCAGGACCTCGGCCTCGTTTATGGCCCCATTGGCATTTCCAACACCAACGCCATCGGGCAGGTCTATGCCGGCATACAGCGGTGGTCCGCCCAGAAATTCGGCGAGGCTGTGACGCCGGTCGTGGGGGAGACGTGGGACGGCGGGATAAATGACATCCAGGGCTTCCACGTCAAGCCGGAGCACGCGATGGAGGCGATCGACCGCGCCTATGGAGGCCCCGTCGCCGAGGGCAATGTCGGCGGGGGCACCGGCATGCGCTGCTTCGGCTTCAAGGGCGGTATCGGGACAGCGTCGCGGACGATTTCTATCGGCAAAAAGCCCTACATTGTGGGGGTGCTCGTCCAATGCAACACGGGCGCGCGCGAGGTTCTACGTATTTCGGGGGTTCCGGTCGGTCATGAGCTGAACGCAAAGTGGCTACCCTGCTACGCGCCGGGCCAATCAGACGAGAAAAAGAAGCCGGAGTGCCAAGCCGACGGCAGCGGTGGGAAGTCAGTTCCGGACGACGGGTCGATCATCGTCGTTGTGGCAACTGATGTTCCGTTGAGTTCAATAGAGTTGAACCGCGTCGCGCGTCGCGCTTCGCTTGGCCTCGGGCGCCTCGGGTCTTTTTCTGGCAATGGGTCTGGTGACCTGATCGTATCCTTCTCGACGACCTCCGCCGCGAACGATGTGCCCGACGAGCAGCTGAACGAAGGCCCGATGTTGGCCACGGGAAAGCTCGATCCTGTATTCCAAGCAACGGTAGAAGCCACGGAGGAGGCGATCGTCAACGCCCTGGTGGCCGCCGACACAATGACGGGCGCGGACGGCTACACCTTGTTCGGCCTGCCGCACGACGAGCTCAAGCAGCTTATCGGACTGTACGGTAGGCAGCAGGCGAAGTGAGCTGGCCATGCCAAATGCCCGCCAGAGCACCCAACCAGATCTTGCTCGAATACGCACCAAACACGAGATAAAGAGCAAAAGTCCCTGCACAGTAACGATCATACTACTCAGGAACGACCAGCCCCGGCCACCGGCACCAAACCCACCAGCTTCAAGTCGGCTGTGCAAGCCGAAGGAACATGAGAGGGTGCGCGACCCCCAGAAGCCGGCGATGACTTGCGGCGTTTACGGCAATGTCATTCGTTTCCTCGCCCGATCATCATCCAAAACGATTTATTTGCTGAAGCATTCGACATCCTCGAAGAAATGCTTCGCGAATGTGCCAGAGAGGCAGTTTCATCCATGACCATTTCCCCGACCCTGATCTCCAAGCTCAAGGATCCGTCCCTCGTCATCGACCAGGCGCTCATCGCCGGTGAGTGGATTTCTAAGAGCGATAGCGGCCAGACCTTCGAGGTCACCAACCCCTCCAATGGCGAGGTGATTGCCACGCTGCCAGATATGAACCGTGCGGAGACGGCCCGCGCCATCGACGCGGCCTACAAGGCCCAAAAGGAGTGGGCCAAAAAGACAGGTAAGGAACGCGCCGTCGTGCTGCGCAAGCTCTACGACCTGATTGTCGCAAATGCAGACGATCTCGCAGCGATCCTGACGATCGAAATGGGCAAACCGCTAGCGGAAGCAAAGGGCGAAGTGCTCTACGGGGCATCTTATGTCGAGTGGTTCGGCGAGGAGGCCAAGCGAGTTTACGGCGACACCATTCCCGGTCACCAGCAGGACAAGCGCATCATCGTCATCAAGCAGCCGGTGGGAGTTGTTGCGGCAATAACGCCGTGGAATTTCCCCAATGCCATGCTGGCTCGCAAATTTGCACCGGCCGTGGCTGCGGGCTGCGCCATTGTCTCCAAACCTGCGGCCGAAACGCCTCTCTCGGCGCTATCGCTCGCGCTTCTTGCCGAGCGCGCAGGCGTTCCGGCTGGTATTTTCAGCATCATCCTTTCGACGGATTCGTCGTCGGTTGGCAAGGAGTTCACCGAGAACGAGAAGGTCCGCAAGCTTACGTTCACCGGCTCGACCGAGGTCGGGAAGATACTGATGCGCCAAGGCGCCAAGCAGATCATGAAGCTCGGTCTCGAGCTTGGTGGGAATGCGCCCTTCATTGTTTTCGACGACGCCGATCTCGATGCGGCGGTCGAAGGCGCGATGATCTCGAAATATCGGAACAACGGCCAGACCTGCATTTGCGCCAACCGCCTCTATGTCCATTCTGGCGTCTATGACGCCTTTGCCGAAAAACTCTCCGTTAAGGTCGGTCTTATGAAGGTCGGCGATGGCTTCGAGCCTGGTGTGGACGCGGGCCCGCTGATCACGGATTCGGCCATGGCGAAGGTCGCCGAGCATATTACTGATGCGCTCGAAAAAGGCGCCGAAGTTGCGGTTGGCGGCAAGCCGGACGCCAAGGGCGGTCTGTTCTTCCAGCCGACCATCCTGACCGGTGTGACCATGGAGATGAAGGTCGCGCGCGAGGAGACCTTCGGTCCGGTGGCACCGCTGTTCAGGTTCGAGACAGAAGAAGACGTCATTGAAATGGCCAACAACACAGAATTTGGCCTGGCGTCCTACTTCTACTCCAAGGATATGTCGAAGATCTTCCGCGTGGCGGAAGCGCTGGAATACGGCATGGTCGGTATCAATACTGGCCTGATCTCAACTGAAGTCGCCCCGTTTGGCGGCATCAAGCAGTCCGGCCAGGGCCGCGAAGGGTCAAAATACGGCATCGAGGATTATGTCGAGGTAAAATATCTTTGCTTTAACGTGTGACGCACTATCGAATGGTGCAGGAAGCCTCTCGGGCTGTTGATAAGGCTCATACAGCACAAACAGATTCACACGCGCGAGGAAACCCAACTCATCTATACCGCATCGGACGTAATCAAGATCCATGCAGCCTCGGGTCGCTGGCTCGTGCCGCCGTCGCTTGGCGTATGGGTGCCCACGTCAGTTTCTCATAGCAAACGACAATCAAGAATAGGATGAAGCAGCACTCGCCGCCTGACTGCCCCACAAACGCTTATGCTCCCTTCGCAAAGCTTCGTCCGTTACGCTACTAGTCTATTCAAATCGCCGCGGCGGTTATTGGCGCGCCAGACACGCGGAATGAATCCTGAATATCGCGGACTAAGAGCTCGGGTTGTTCAAGCGCGGCGAAATGGCCGCCCTTCGCCATATCTGTCCATCGGCGCACATCGAATACGCGCTCGACCCATGAACGCGGCGGGGTCGGTAATTCCTTCGGGAAATGTGCGAACGACATCGGCACGCGTACGTTTGAGACATCCGGAAACGAAAAAGGCTGCAGCCGATTTTCCTTGTACATGCGAAGGGACGAGTCGATGGTGTTTCCAAACCAGTAAATCGATACATTCGTGAGCAACACATCTGCAGATATCACCGTCTCCAGATTGCCGTCACAGTCGGACCAACTCGCAAACTTTTCGGCTATCCAGCCCAGCAAACCGACCGGGCTATCTGACAAAGAGAACGAGAGCGTCTGCGGCTTGGTCGCCTGCAGCAGTGAATAGGCGCCCTCCATGCTCGCGAACTTTGTGGCCCGCTCCAGGAATTGCTGTTCCTCACTTGTAATGGCGGGATAATCCGCCCCCAATGGCGGTCGAAAACTTCCGGGAATGTAATTTAAGTGAATCCCTTCGACGGAGCCCGGATAGAGAGCACCAAGCCAGGCCGATACGCCCGCCCCGATATCGCCACCCTGCGCAAAGTATCGCTCATAACCAAGTTGAAGCATCAGCTTCTGCCAAAGTCCGGCAACCCGCCGGGCATTCAATCCAGGTTGCCTTGGCGGTGCTGAGAAGCCGAAGCCGGGGAGCGAAGGCACCACAACGTCAAATGCATCGCACCGGTCACCTCCGTGTGAGCCCGGGTCCGTCAACAGTGGTATTACTCTTTCGAACTCTACGAAGGAGCCCGGCCAGCCGTGCGTCAATATAAGGGGTCGCGCATTCGGTCCCACGCCCTTTTTGTGAATAAAATGAATGTCTTGTCCATCGATATCGGCGATGAATTGAGGCAGCTTGTTCAATTGCGCCTCCCTCGTGCGCCAATCAAACTCGTCCGACCAATGTGCTGCAAGCTTTTGAACGAGTGCGAGGCTCACCCCATCCTCGTCCCCGTCCTGAAATATCGAACCCGGCCAGCGCGTTTGGCGCACGCGTGTTTTTAGATCCTGGATCTGTTCGTCGGCAATACTGATCTGGAAGGGCTGCATGTAGCGATTCCTCAATAATGTGCTCGGTACTTCCGCATTCCGCTACGTTTCATGCGTACTCGGGCTAGCCTGTCAATGAACAAGCTGGAGCGGTATCACCAGCTTTTTTCGATTTGCCATAGATGCCATCTTTTTTGGCAATCACCTAAGAGATCTGCGTAGTCGGCCGTGGTGATCAACTTGGCATAAGCCAACCGCTCACAATGAGAGTAGGACGCTCTTCTCCTTCTCAAGCACCCGACGGGCTGCCGGCCGCTCAATCAGACGGTCTTTCAGGGCCATGAGATTGGTTAGGTCGCTGATCGGCAGCCCAAGATCGCGTCCCCACGAGTAGAACACCAGAGCGTATGGATCAGCGACAGTGAAATGACTACCCATCATCCACGTACGACCTTCCATGATGCGGTCCATTTCCTGGAGGTGGTCCCAATAGTTCTCCTTGCTTTTCGCCTTTACAGCTGCAAACAGGCCCCGGTCCGAAACCACCTGTTCGGGATGATAGAACTTCGTGAATGTGGGATGGACGCTACCGGAGAGCCAGGCACAGGTCGCAATTGTCTGCGCCCGTTCAAACGGATCTCTGCCGAGGAGCGCTTGATCGGGAAATGCACTCCCGATCCAGCCGAGAATGGCAGTGGATTCCAACAGAACCTGACCATCGTCGAAGCGAAGTGCCGGCACCTTTGCCCGCGGGTTAATCTCCCGGTACTCAGGTTTGAACTGCTCGCCCGTCAGGATGTTTACCTTTTTCAATTCAAAGGCAGCTCCGGCCTCTTCCAGTGCGACGTGGGAAGCCATCGAGCAGGCATGTGGAAAGTAATAAAGTGTCAACATGTGGAGTAATCCTTATTTTAACCGGATGTGGCAATCACAGCATCGTTCTATCTGCGCGGCGGGTAAGCCTCTAAGCTAGAACTTGGCTCGCTCCACATTCCGCCGTGGCTCTTGCCGCCTGCACAATCGTCATGGCGATGGCTTCGGGTTGGGTCATGTAGATCGCATGGCTGCCGGCTACTTCAACGACGCGCGCGCCGGCCGACTCTGCCATCCTGCGTTGAAGACTGGGGTGGACAAGTCTGTCGTCTGTGGCGACCACATACCAGCTGGGTTTCACGCGCCACGCGGCAACAGTGACCTTGCCCGCCATCGATGCGATGGCCCAAGGCTTAAGCGCCGCTGCCATGAAGCTGCTCGTTTCGGGAGAAAGATCCTGGCCGAAGACTTGAGGGAATTTGGAGGTGTCAAACAGGAGGTAGCCGTCCCCGGTCGGCAGGAAGGGTGGTTTCGATCCGCCCGGTGCATGATTGGCCGTCAACGTCTGGACCGAATCTCCCGCATCAGCGACGAATGCAGCGACATACACCAGGGCAACGACCTTCGGGTCATTGCCCGCTTCTGAGATGACGACGCCCCCGTAGGAGTGGCCAACAAGGATCACGCTACCAGGCGCTGCAGCGATCGCACGCCGCGTATTGGCAACATCATCCTCTAGTGATCGGATGGCGTTCTGCACGACCACGACGCGATAACCGTCGCGGTTCAGTCTATCGTGCACCACTCGCCAACCCGAACCATCCACAAACGCCCCATGCACCAGCACAATAGTTGTGCCGGGCGTGGCCTCTTTGATATGTGCTTGCATGGAAGTCATGTGGTTATGTGAAAACTCAGCCGTAGCCACTATTCTACCTCCTTCGTAATCCGGGCGGGGGTATGCGAGGTTACAAGGAACTCACAACGCCGCCACCTGCCGAAAGCCTATCTAACCGCTACGCCATGCCTGGAGAATTACGCAAATCGACAAGATATTATTTCATTAAATGGAAGTATCGCGCCCACTCGACGGTTCACGATGGGCTTGGAGCTATGACAGAGCAGCGAGGTCGCTGCGAAGCCGCGGCGCGGCAAAGTCGAGGAAACGGCGAAGTTTGAGCGGCAGCGGAGCCTTTGACGTATGGAGCAGATGAACCGGAGACGGGGCCGGTTCCATCTCCTCAAGAACGATCCGCAGCGTTCCGGCTCTTACAGCATCGGCCACTTGATAATGCAGGAGTTGAGTGAGCCCAGCCCCTTGGATCGCCGCCGCCGCTGCCGCCTCTGGCGTTGTTACCGTCAGGCGAGACAACAATGGCGGAATGCGTGCGTCCAGCGAGCCGGGAACATCAAAGCGCCACTGTGCAACTGGAATGGGCATGTTTACCGTAATTGAGGGAAAGTGGGCGAGATCATCGAGTGTGCGCGGTTCACCCTTGTCTACAAACAAACGGGGACTGCCGCACAGGACGGTCCGGATCGATCCCACGCGGCTACTGGTCATGGCGCTATCTGGAAGCTGGCCAATCCGGATCGCCACATCTACATTCTCCTCGACTAGTGCCAGATTGGTGTCGATCAGCACCAACCGCACATGAATTCCGGAGTAAAGTTCCAGAAACTCAGTAATGATCGGTAAGACATGAAGGCGTCCGAACATCGTGGGAGCTGTTACGACCAATTCGCCGATCGGCTCGATGAACTCGCCGGCTACTTCGCGCTCCGCCTGTTTTACCTTATTGAGAATCTCTCGTGCGGCGGCGACGTAGACAGCGCCGGCATCGGTCAGCGTGATTTTGCGGGTCGTGCGCGTGAGCAGGCGGGCGCCAAGCAGGGCCTCCAGTTCGGAAATCCGACGGCTCAACGTTGGCAGGGATACCCGCATCGCCCGCCCGGCAGCGGAGAAACTACCATGATCGACAACTTCCAGCAGCATCGACATGGCCTCAAGGCGATCCATCGATCCTCTCAATAAATGGAATAGTCATTTCTACCCGCAACTCATAGTTCATACGTGGTCGAAATGCTAGTTACGGTCGGCGAAGCAGGTGTCAGGAGAAGATTAGGTGTCTTACAGCTTGATGGAGATAGCCCGAACTCGCGGAAGTGCCGAGCGCATTGACCACTGCCCATTGTGTGCGCGCCAGCCCAGCTGGTTAAAGCCATTCAGCAAATGATTATCTTGCGTTCATTCAGGAGAACATGATGCAGAGTAGTTCTGTGCATACCGGAGGTATGCTGACCGGCATTCGGATTGTTGATATGACGCCCATCGTGTTCGGCCCTTGCGCCACAGAAATCCTGGCGGACCTCGGCGCGGAGGTCATCAAGGTGGAAGCACCCGGTGGCGACATGATGCGCAATTCCGGTGCGCCGGTGCAGACGGAGGGCATGGGCGCGTGCCACATGACGCTGAACCGGGGCAAGAAGTCCGTGGTCCTTGACCTGAAGAAGGAAGATGACCTGGAGACCATACGGGACCGGAGCCTGTCAGGCACTGGTATGTAAAGAGCGGCACGTAGAGTTAGTGTTTGCTATCGGTCGTGGTTCCTAGCATGGATAGACTTCGTGACCTTTTATTTGATCACAACTTAATCTCAATCAGATCCGGTCAACCACTGGAAAACGGCTCATCAGGTGGCAAAACTTACATATTCCTGCTCTCATTGAGCAGGCTGGTCATCTTCACTTTCATGCGATGCTTCTTCGATTGCCGCCGGCTCGCGATCAGGCGGTTGCACGTTCGCATCATCATTGTCGGAAGGCTCGATGACCTGCTCTCTTTTCGTGGATTGGGATTGTTCATCCTGATCAACGATTATAGCTTCTTCTGAGGTGCGGACGGATGGTTCAGGCCGCGCGCTGCTCTTTTGTTCCCCCGGTTCGCTAGCCGGGACGATAGGCTCAGCTACTGGTTCTTCTGCGACCGATGGCACTCGTGCATTTGAATCACCCGTTGGAGTTTCATCGGCAGTATTGTCGTTGGGCTCGACCTGGCTGCCTGTCTCAATCGGAGCAGGTATCATTTTTGGAGAGTCCAATGAGGATCTGGTGATCTCTTTCTCCAATTCATAAGCCGGTGTGGAAGGAGTGTAGTCCACCTGCTTCATGTCAACATCAGTTTCGGCAATTGGCAGGTTCTCGAAATAATTTTCAGTTTGATGACTCTCGTCAATCATGACGCTGATGTTCTGTTCAGCGTAGTTGTTGACCACCACTTGTGTCGATGCGTCGATATTGATGTTAATGTTGACAGTGGGCGTAAACGGATCATCGTAGTAGCTCCAGTCTGTATAGGTGTAATAGGGCTCGTAATAGTCGATCCAGCAGGTCTCCCAATATTCATAGGTAACCCGTTCCACTACGAAATAGTGGGTATAAGCCGGGTAGTAAGTCGTCGTGACGATCCGATAGCCGTCCATCCAGCCCATAAACGAACCGAGGAGAAAGACGGTTCGCTGATAATTTGCCTCATCAATACGGTCCTGTTCGATCCGGCCCAATTGGGTCGACAGTCTTCTGATATTGGCTGCGAGCTGAGTATTTGACCTTGTTTCGGTTTGCAGCCTGTTCACCTGTGAGCGAAGCTTAGCTACCTGCGCCTTAAGTTCTTTTACCTGCTCGAAACTTGCCTTCACGGGTTTTGATTTGACTGGTTCAATAAGCGCATAGCGCGTCCCATAGGCGGCCCAGTTCGTGGAAAGAGCCCTGACGCCTTCGCGCACCGTCGGATTGGCAATCCTGGCAGAATCCGAAATTGCTTCAATGCGGCCAACAGCAACAGAGAGACTGCTTGTAGCAGTCGTCATTTTCTTGGGGTCGCGGGCATCAATACCTTTTTCAAGGCTCCCAAGTGCCTGCAGTGCTTCGTTTGTCGCTTTCATAAGCATGGCATCCGCCCGCGAGCCTTTTTTGGGTTCGTTTTTGTAAGCAACAAGAATAGTTGAAAGAGAGCGGCGCATATTGAGTTGCAGTTGGGCTGCGTCAATCTTTGCAGATGACGCAGCCATAGCCCGGCTGCTCTCAAACAAAGGAACGGTGATTGATCCGGTCATGGCCAAAAGAAGGGCGCTGCTCAACATCATTGTTATGCGGCGTGTTTTTCTGATCGAGCTCATTCTTGTCCTCTTGCGTATTGGGCAGGCGCGGGCAAGTTGCACGCGCAGCGTTGTCAGGTTCGGATGCGGCTTCAGAGCTGCTTCGGTTTGTCCAGATCACCGTTGGGCTTGGTCTGCGCGTTTGCTTTTGTGCTGAAAAGTTCATCCGAACAGGCCCCTGTATGCTCCTCCTCTGGAGCGGCAAAGCGTCTGGTCATGTCGGGTGTTAAGCATCGTTCAAACAATGATTCGAACAAACCTGTGGAGGTGACAGCCCCGTTACCCAGTAGGGGTGGATGCACCATAAAGAAGGGGCCTTCTACACCGTGCATTCAATCTCAACGCACCATTTTGCAATCGGAGTATTTTTCATACTGGCAATGTAAGTTGAACGGTCTGCTGACATGCGATGGCCGAACGATCAATATCGACGAAATGATTGCAAATAGAGCGACCATATAGATTGCGGCTGGCATAAAGCGAAATAGCGTCTGCATTTTGTATTCCTTTTGGTGCTATCAAACGTCGAAGATATGTGACCTTGGAGACTTTATTCAGTGCGATTCTGAAGGTTGGGACGCTGCGATTTAGGATATTGGGAATTCGTGACGGTCGGGCATATCGAAGACTGGTGAAGACTCGTCACCAGTCTATTGTTTTGACATAAGGGCCGCCGGTTTGCCCGATACTGTATGAAAATCTGAAATGTCCTGCAGGCATGTCGGGCCAGGCAACTAATATCGTAAAAAACATTCCGGATAGCGCAGTCACATAAATGACGACCGGTACAAAGCGAAACAGCACTCTCATGTTGCAGCTCCAGGTTTTTGCTCGAATCTCGAAGAGACATACCATCGTGTGCGATCGTCTAATGTCTGCTCGGTTGCATGGTTTTGACCTCGTTGCCAATTCACTTGTTTTGCTTCTACGGTGGTGGGTATACTTTATGATGCCTGAAAAACGCGTGAGTGCGTTGTCAGCGAATTGTCAGCTTCGTTGATCTAAGCTATCCCCTTGAAGGGCTTAGATGGTTTTAGGAGGATCCGAGTGCGTTTTCGGCCCTTGAGAGCCTTGCTGCGGTTTGCGGTCGTTGTCCTGGCACTACACCTTCCCAAGGCTGTGCAGGCACACGAATGGACAAGTGACGTAGAGGGTGTTCATTACATCCAAATCTCCGACGACGGCGGTTCGGATGGCTCTTCGAGCGACGGTGGCTCTACGAGTGGATCGGACTCGGGCGATGGCGTCTCCGATTCGGATGATTCCGAAAGCGATCAGCAATCTTACCCCGACGGTCCTGGGGGCAACCGACCCGACGAGAAATTTGAAGGACCAAATGGCGCTTTAAGAGCGGTCCAAGCCAACAGAGCCCTCCCACTAGACGAAATTGTAACCATTGCCCGCCACCTTACCAACGGCCAGATCATTGACGCGCGGTTGCGCCCCGTGAGGGGTATTCTCCAATATGAGTTGAAGGTGCTCGAGACCAACAGCGAAGTCAGCCGTTATTCTTTCAATGCCCGCACAGGCAAACTCATAAGAGTGAGATAAACATGCGGATACTTGTTGCCGAAGATGACCGCCGTATAGCCGAGTCGCTTGGCATAGCGCTATCGGCCGCCGGTTTCCTTGCGGAATATGCCAGAGATGGAGAAGACGCTTGGTTCCGTGGTGACACCGAGACATTCGATGCCGTGATCCTTGACCTGGGCCTTCCAACGCTGGATGGCTTGACGATCCTGAAGCGCTGGCGCCGCGCAGGACGTAACGTTCCCGTATTGATTCTTACTGCGCGCGGACAATGGGACGAAAGAGTGGAAGGAATCGAGTCCGGCGCCGACGATTACGTTGTAAAGCCTTTCCGGATGGAGGAGGTCGTGGCACGCATACGTGCGATCGTGCGTCGGGCAGGTGGCTTTGCATCATCTCAGATTGAAATTGGCGAACTGGTTCTCGACACACGGATGAGACAGGTCTCGCGCGCGGGCGTTCCAATCGTATTGACACCACAAGAATACCGGCTGCTCGCTTTCATGGCGCATCAGGGCGGACGTGTCGTTTCACAGGTCGAGATTACCGAACATCTCTATACGCAGGACTTCGAGGGCGGTTCGAACGCCGTTGAAGTCTTGGTCGGTCGCCTGCGCAAGAGATTGGGTGCCGATATCATCGCAACACGTCGAGGTTTTGGGTATATCCTCGGTGGGGATGCCCCTTGAGAATCCAGTCCTTACGGGTTCGTCTTATACTGGGAGCTGGTATTTGGATTGCCATTGCCCTCGTCTTGGCGGGTGTAACCATCGGATATCTATTCACCAACAACGTGGAACGCGGCGCGTCCGCAGATTTATCGGCGACAATGTCGCGCCTTGTCGCCTTGATCAATCCGGACGCCCTCAGTGCCGCACCTTTGCTTACTGGCGCTTTGCCTGATCCACGCTATCAGACACCGGTCAGCGGCCTCTATTGGCAGATCACAGATCTTGGTACCCAGGAAAACATCCGCTCGCGATCGCTCTGGGATTATGTTCTCAAGGTTAGCCCCTCAAATGAAGGCGGACAGCTGTCGACCGTTCAAGGGCCGGTGGGCCAATCATTGCTTGCATTGTCTCTGACGGCACGCTTTGCAGAAACCAAAGGTGAACGGCGTTTTCAGATCATCGTCGCTCAAGACAGGTCTATCCTCGATGAGGCGATCACCCGCTTTGGGAGGGAACTGGCCTTAGCACTCCTGGTCCTCGGCTTTGTCCTTGTCGTTGCCGTCATCCTGCAGGTACAGTTCGGTCTTTCTCCGTTTAAGAAATTGCGTAAGGATATTGAAAGTATCCGCAACGGCGTTGCGTCTTCAATCGATGCCATCTACCCGCTGGAAGTTGTTGCTGTGGTCGGCGAAGTAAATGCCCTCCTTGCTATGCAACAGAAATCGATGGATTTTGCGCGATCCCGTGCATCCGATCTTGCTCACGGGCTTAAAACCCCGCTGACAGTGTTGGGCACGATCGCCTATGAGCTGGAAAAAGGCGGCAACACTCGCAGCGCAGTATCAATCGTCGATCTGACGAACGAGATGCGTGACCGGATAGATTATCAGTTAAGGCTGGTCCGACTGCGTCAACGTGTTCGGATGCACGCCCTCAGCGCGTCATTAAGCAGCGTTGTTCCCCGCACGATTGCGGTGTTGAAAAGAACACCCAAAGGCGAACAACTGGTCTGGGTCGTTAATGTCAAGGATGGTCTGAACGTCGACATCGACGTAAACGACCTTGTCGAGCTTGTCGGTGTGATATTGGAGAACGCAGCGCAATGGGCGAACAAGGAAATCCACATCATGGCTAAGCAGGATGGCGCGTTCGTCGAATGGCGAATATCCGACGATGGTCCGGGCATACAGTTCTCAGATCACAGTACGATTGGTCTACGTGACAGGCGGTTGGACGAGACAGTCACAGGCACTGGCCTTGGCCTGGCGATTGCTTCCGAGATTGTCTCCCTCAATAACGGAACGATTGCGTTTGAACGTTCCAGTCATGGTGGACTTGAAGTCATCATCCGCTTGCCAAGTGTGGCCGCCCATTAGAAATGTCGCTTGTTGTGCAAAGTTAAAATGTCATCCTGACAGATGCCGAGGCTCATCGACGAGCAGGGCGGAGACCTCAATCTCGCAGCTCTGCCCCGCGACAGTGAATAGATCTGTGGCAGCCTGCTCCCGTAGTCTGCGCTCCCTTCGTTCCTCGACCCAGCTGTTGCGCCGCGACGGTTTGCGTGCGCGTTTTTGATAGGCGATGACCTCGCTGTTGGTCTTTCCAACAGGCTCAGTTCCGCGTGGAAATCAACACCACAATTCCTCATGGTCCCGACGATGATCCGCTGCAAATCGCGCCAATCGATTGTCTTCCAGGCGCTGGCGTAATCGATGCGTATGGGAGAACATCGTATCGAAAGAGTTACGGAAATTGGCCCATCCATCATCCAGTCGATTGCAGCGATGCAGCCTCTACTTCTAGAAATTTTGTTGGCAAAATAAGCAAGACCGTATGTCAATCTGATTAGTCGCACACTTCGTATTCGTAATCGGGCGAAGTGTCCCGAACGACTTTGCGGTCACGGTAGATGATAGAAATCTTGTCACCGCGTGCGTCGCACGCGGCATTGAAAAAACTTACGGGATCAACGGGATTGCCATTGGTATCCTTGTTGTTGTCATTGTATTCGATCTCGTAAACCTGATTGCCATACACTTTGGTGTACTCGCTGCATTCCTTCTCGTATTCGCATTCTTCGACAATCGCAAAATTAAAGCGGATTATCTTTGGGCCCTTGGGTGCAAGTTCCGAGGCGTTTTTCTGGGCGACAGCGAGATTGGCATCATGAGCCCGTTTGACCAGCAGCTTGGCAAACTCTGTATTGGTTTCTGGTGACAAAACGCCTTTGGATCTGTTCCATGAATCGAGATTGTCGGGTTCGAGGGCCTTGAAGCCGTCAGCCGCACATTTGTCGATCCAGGGACCGATTATTTTCATCAGATCCTTTCGTTTTGTGTCTAAGGATGTGTCTAATATATACTCTCCTGGCCATTTTGGATCGGTAACATACTCACCATCTTTCTTGATCAGCAGATTCGGATGGTTTTTTGTCCACCACTCCTTCTGCTTCGGTTGCGTCTGGAAGGCATTCACGTAACAGATATTGTATTTACCTTTTGCAGGGGCAACCGTTCTGTCCCGGACAACAATCTTAACACTGCTTTGCGGGTTGTAATCGCCTCCAATCTGGTAGTCGAATTTACCGTGGGCCGGAGGCAACGTGAGAGTTTGAGCATTTGCAGACAAATCAACGCAGCCTGTAGCGACGACGGCGGCGATCATCGCCGTTCGGAACCATCGAATACGCATTTCGATCAAGACCTTGTCTAGCTGAGTTCCCCGCCTCGAGCACGGCGCTCTGGCGTGATTAATATGACGGTCTGGCTACCGCCTGGGTCAGCTAAATCTGGATATTTGCTTCTTGGCGAACCGAGGTCAAGGGTAATGAAACAGCTTCTGATAAGGAGATGTCACGTTGTTAGGCTCAGTTACAAAAATTCCATTGGTGCCGCGCTAATAGCACTCCGCGCAGCTTGATGTTAACGGCAGCTTAATGGTCTTTGAACCGCGTTGATAAAGGTCCGTAATGACGGCGCATTGTCGCCCGGCAGCATTGGCAATCGGTCGGTGTTGTCTCTGACCTCATTTCTGCTAAAGCTGGGAAGCAAATCGCCAGCGAAGTCACCAACTGCCGAAGTGTGAAAGGCGCAATGGGCTGATGGGCCTGTCGCTCATCGAACCTTTTGTCTTGAAGGAGGAGCGCTAAGATGAGCACCGACCTGGATACCGTGCGGTCCTACGATGCGGTCGCGGCGGAGTACGCTTCAGAGGCCGCGGCGATGCCCGAATGGGTAGCGACAGAGATCGATGTGTTCGTGACCGCGCTGGGTGGCTCGGGCAGGGTGCTGGAGATTGGAAGCGGTGGCGGGCGCGATGCATTTGAGCTTGAGAAGCGGGGAATTAGCGTCCGGCGCACCGACATTTCAAAGGGTTTCGTCGAACTGCTTTGCGAACGTGGCTTCGAGGCCGACCTGTTGGACCCGCTGACCGAAGACTTGGCTGACCCGCAGCGTCCCGGCACGCCTTACGACGGAATCTGGGCCTGTGCCTGCCTGATTCATGTTGCGCGCGAGGATCTCGGCACGGTGCTTGGGCGGCTTGCCGAGGCGACCCGGACCGGAGGCCGATTGCACGCCTCCGTTAGAGAGGGCGAAGGCGAGGATGTGTCCACACACGGCAGTGCTGCAGCGCCTCGGCGCTACGTCGAGACGTACTGGCGCGAGTCTGCCCTGCGGTCTGCACTCACAGACGCCGGCTGGATCGTCAGCGAGGTACGTCGGTGCGTTGGAAAGCCCCATGATCGGTGGCTGAGCGTTCGGGCGAGCCGAGCGTGACCCACACAGAACTTGCGGCAATGGCCGGTTGTGGTGCGACTATGAGCTCTAGGCAGTCACCGCAATGTCGGCTTCCGGGCGATGGCACAGTTACCTATACGACAGGTATGGGGCGCAAAGGGGCCGGGATGGCGCGCATTAAAGCCCCCCACCTGCCTGCATGTAATCGGCTAAGCTGTAGCAATGGCTCGCCTGATAGGCGTTCCGCCCCCGGTTCATGTGTGTCAGGTTGAACGTCCGAATGGCGCGCACCACGGGGCGGCTCGTGAGGAATTTGCGGATCGAGACGGAGCCACGCACATTGATGCCGAAATTGTCGGCACCACGCGGGAAGAAATAACTGACGTGCTCTGGCATCGCGACACTTTGCTCGAGCAAGGGTTCGTCGACCCGGCTCGGCGTGGCCGAACGATCTGTCGTGAAATCCGAAAGATGCACGATGAATCTGGCACGGATGTCTTCGTCCTGGGCATAGAGCGTAAAAAGTTCCATCCAGCTCGCATTGACGCGGACGAGCGGCTTGTCCGAGGTCGACGGCAGGCAGGAAACAGACCAGTAGTAGCGCTCGGTCTTGCGCGGGATCGGAATACAGCTTGGACCATACAGCCCGAGAATCTCCAGGACTTCCCCTGCTTGCGGGCGACCAAGCAGCTTCTCAAAACGAGCCACATATTTGAAGCGCTGTTCCAGGGACTCCAAGCGGTCGCTCGTGTCCGGCAAGTCGATCTCGCCCTCTATCCAATCGCGCTGCTGCTCAAGATCAAGGAATTGCCGCAGGCCGGTAGGTCCAGGTCGAGCGGTCGCGCCCATATCAGAAGCCTTGTGAGTTTCGTGTGCTCGTCATCGACCGACTTCCTGTGTTCTCGCTCAGACGTTTACAAGTCTGAGCATCGCGCCCAATGCGCCTCCGAATGATACCTTGCAGATGATGAATTTGGAACGTCTGCCCGACCACGAAGATAAAGTCGCGTAGTTCGTCCGTTTGGCGCTTGCACGTACATAGGCAAGACAGAACGGGCTTTTTATCGGAATTGTAGACATCTAGGCTACAATCGAAATGCCGGGAAATTGCTTATTATCGGCATTTAAAAATGAAGATTTCCAAGGCGTATGTGGCGCGTACAACCGATCATTTTCTCATGACTTTCGTGTTTGTACAGTTATCCGTTTTCTCGCTGAGTTGAAAACTGTTGCAGTCATGTTGAAAGTATCCTCTGTCCAGTTTCAGCATCGAGCCATTGACAAGGCCTATAACCTCAGTCGGGTTACGCTACCGGCGCCACTTCTCGAAGGGGTCATCTAGGGCAAGAAACCTCGCCGCTTGTTCAAGTCAGTGGCTTTCCCGGATTCTGCGATGAGCCAGTCGATAAAGTGGCTCACGTTCTGACGCTCACGTTTCGACTCCGTGCACAGGCAGTAATAATTTTGAAGCGCGGGCACTGTGAGGGCCAAAGGTTGGACCAGCCGCCCTTCGTCGAGATCGCGCGCGGATATGATCTCGTCGCTCAGGGCAACGCCGTATCCGTCGCGTGCCGCCTGCAGCACGATCCCGAAGTCGTCGAAATACACCTCGGAATGACCAATCTGGGTAACGCCTGCTGTTGACTGATATCTCTTCCATTGCGAGCCGTCGTCCTCGTGAAGAAGGCGATGATGGGCAAGATCCCCAATTTGCCGGATTGCGTGCGGGCCGCGCAGTAATTGCGGGCTGCACACTGGCGTCATGTGGATGCCGTGAAGCAGGTGCCACCAGAAACCCGACCATGGCGGTGCCCCGTAGACAACCGCAATATCAGCCTTGCGCCAGTTCACGTCGCTGGCGCGACTGGCGGTTATCACGTTCAAGGTGATGTTTCTGTTCTCCGCCATGAACCCAAACAACCGGGTGGCCAGCCAGGCTACACCGTGCACTTGCGGAATGGAGATCGTCAGTGTGCTCCTGCCAGCGTCATTCGATTTTTGCGTGGCGACCTCCTGTACGCCGGTCGTCAGGGCATTCATCGCCTGTCGGGCAGAGCGCTGGAGGATAGCGCCATACTCAGTGAGCACGAGTTGGCGGCCGCGTTTTTCGAAGAGGGGCACATCAAGGACATCCTGAAGGGTGCGAAGCTGCTGGCTGATTGCGCCTGGTGTCACATGCAATTCAGCCGCCGCTGCGCCAAGGTGTCCGAGCCGTGCGACGCTTTCAAAAACGCGCAATGCGTTCAATGGTGGTAACGACATGAGCCTGTTTCCTTCGGCGGCATTGAGTGTGCTCCTGCGCAAACATTCGTTTAGTTATTCTGTTGGTATTATGGCAGAAAATTTAGTTTGTCTGTCGAAATGTTCCGTGGTGCAATAAACACAGGGCCTCAAAAGAGACTCCAAAAAAATAGGGAACTTGCGTATGAACGAACGATTGAAATGGGCAGGAAGATTGTTTTCCTGCGGCCTTGTCGCTTGGGGAGCGGCAGGACACGCCCAGGCGGATGGCGCTAAGCCGGACTTTGCTTCGAGCGGAACCCTCAAGGTCTGCACAGCCGGCGACTTCCCGCCGATGCAATATTACAAAAATCCCGGTGACACCAATCTCGTCGGCTTTGAGATCGATGTCGTCGATGCAATCGCCAAGCACTGGGGCGCGAAGGCCGAATTTGTTGTCGGCGATTTCAAGGGACTGCTTCCCTCTCTCGATAGCAGCCGTTGCGATCTGGTCGCAAGCGGTATCATGATCACGCCGGCCCGGCTGGAGAAGTACGACGGCGTGCCATATTTCGGGTCGCATGTCGTTCTGCTCGTGCCAAAGAACGACGAAAGCTCGAAGACGCCGGAAGATATGAACGGCAAGGTCATGGCGATTGAGGCCGGCACGACCTATGAACAAACAATGGCCGATCTCAATGCCAAGTTCGTCAAGGACGGCAAGGCGGAGGCGGTCATCCAGACCTATCCGTCCGCATCGGGCGTAATCGAACAGATCCTCGTCGGACGGTCTGCGGGCACCATCACACAGGACACCACGGCCGCATTTCGCATGCTGCAGGTGCCCGACAAGCTGAAGATCGCCTATACATATGACGAGAGCGAGACATACGGCATCTACATGCGCAAGAGCATCGGCAACCGCAAGCTCGTCAAGGAAGCAATCGAGGCGTTGCAGGCAAGCGGGGAAATGAAGACCTTGCTTGCCAAATGGGGCTTGCCGGAAACATCGACCGACGTTGCTCACGACTGAGTGGGGCGAGGAGCGATGTTCGACTTTAACCTCTTCCTTTCCGCACTCTTCGGCTGGCCCCTTGCAAAAGGGGCTATGCTGACCCTCGTGCTATCCGTTCTAGTCATGGGCGTTTCGCTGGTGCTGGCGATGGCGTTCGGTTCCGCCGCCGGTTCCAAGAACAAGCCGTTGCGCTTTTTTGTTGGCGTCTACGTCTGGTTGTTCCGCGGCGCTCCGGCCCTTCTAATCCTGCTTTTCATCTGGAACGGGTTGCCGCAGATCTCGTCGGTTTTCCGCGCGAGCTGGTTCACGCCTTTCTTCGCGGCCTTTCTTGCCCTGACACTGATCCAGATCGCGTATCTTTCTGAAATCCTGCGGAGCGCTTTTGACGCAGTGGGGAAAGGCCAAAAGGAAGGTGCTGCTGCACTCGGCTTGCATAGATGGCAAATCTTCATGCTGGTTACGTTGCCCCAGGCTCTGCGGATTGCCATGCCTGCATTGGTCAACGAATTCATATCGCTTTTGAAGGCAACGTCCCTTGCGACCGTGATCTCTTTAAAGGAGCTGATGACGATCACGCAGTTCGCCATCGCAACGAGCTTCCGCTTCCTCGAATGGTATGGCGCGGCACTCGTCTACTATATGGCAATGGTCTCTGTTCTGACTATTCTCCAGTCCCGTATCGAGCGCGCGCTCTCGAAAGGGCATCGCTAGAACCCCTTCGTCATTCCCTTTACGCCTAACGAGGAAAACTCATGATTGCGACACTTCCGTCGCCCGATGTGCAACGGCCATCTGCCGTCGAACTGTCGGACGTCAACAAATCCTATGGCACCTATCATGTCCTGCACGATGTCTCACTGGCGGTCGGGCAGGGGGAACGCGTGGTGATATGTGGCCCCTCCGGGTCGGGAAAATCGACGCTGATCCGGTGTATCAACCGTCTGGAGACCCACCAGAGCGGACGGATCATCGTCAACGGCGTCGAACTGACAGACGACATTTCGAGGATAGACCATGTGCGGAGGGATGTCGGCATGGTGTTTCAGCACTTCAATCTCTTCCCCCATCTGACCGTTCTTCAAAATTGTACCCTGGCACAGCGTTGGGTTCGCAAGCGCCCGAAATCGGAAGCAGTGGACATTGCTATGGCTTTTCTAGAGCGCGTGCGCATTCCCGAAAAGGCCCATCGTTATCCGGGCGAGCTTTCGGGTGGCCAGCAGCAACGCGTTGCCATTGCTCGCGCGCTTTGTATGACGCCAGGCATCATGTTATTCGATGAACCCACATCCGCACTCGACCCGGAAATGGTCAAGGAAGTGCTGGATACGATGGTTCGGCTTGCCGAAGACGGGATGACGATGATCTGCGTCACCCATGAGATGGGATTTGCGCGGCAAGTCGCTAACAAAGTCGTCTTCATGGACGACGGCAGGATCATTGAAAAGGGAGCGCCCGACACATTGTTCGGTTCGCCTTCGCATGAACGAACAAAACGCTTTCTCAGCAATCTTCTTCATTGATCGGGACAATATGACTGAACAAACGAAATGGTTTTGTGCAGAACAACTCACTGACACGATCCGGCGGATCTGGGAGCCTCATGTGCATCGGTTTTTCAGGGCCAACATCTTCCATGTCATCGGCAAGGATGCTGATCTGGTCATCGACTTCGGCATGGGTCTCGCTCCGCTGCGTCCCTTCCTGAATATCGAGATCGGGAAGCCGGTCATTGCACTGGCGACGCACGCCCACGCTGACCATATTGGCTCGTTCCACGAATTCGAACATCGGTTGGGACATGTCGCCGAAGCTGACGGCTTCGCGGGGATGGAGGATGCTGTCACGCTGGCACATCTGTTTCGCAATCTGCCGCAGGGTGTGGAAGAAAGGCCGGAACCGTCTTTCGAACAGGATGGTTACACGATCCTGCCTGCGCCGCTCGGCAGGATTCTTGCCGAAAACGACACGATAGATATCGGAGGTCCATCTTACCGAGTCTTGCACCTGCCGGGGCATTCGCCCGGATCGGTCGGATTGCTCGACGAGGCATCGGGCATCTTGTTCACTGGCGACGCGATCTATGACGGTACATTGGTTGACGATCTGCCAGGCTGCGACAAATCTGCCTATTGGACGACTATGCGCCGGCTGCGGGAACTCGATGTTTGCCTCGCCTATGGCGGCCACGGCGCGCCAATGTCGCGCGAACGTATGCACATGATTGCCAACGCCTATCTCGACGCGCCGGACTAGTGGCAAACGTTACGTTCCCTCCGCGTCAAACGGGCATTCTTGTGAGTGTTCATTCGGGGCGATCCACGTGACTTGAAGTGTGGTAACTCCAGTCTCCTCGATCTGCCTCGAATCAACAACCTGCTGAAAGCCCACAGCTAGGTGTTTTGGTTCCTATTGCTGCTCGGTTGATGGTTTGCTTCGGGCCGACCGGGCCTACTTGCGAAAACCTTCGGTTGCCAATTTCTAGTAGCCCCAGTGCTTCGCTTTTTAAGAACCTCCAGGCGCTGTCACCTTGTTTGAAGGACAGGCGCGTTTAGGTCCGTGCTGACAGTTTCAGATGATCTGGCCGCTGACGGTTCTCCACCGAGCCATGGCTTGCAGACTGTGATTGCGAATTTGGTTGGCAGAAGGTTTTGTGTGATCTGGAACGAAGAGATTGCGAACGGCGGAAAACAGCGAAACGAAATGCTGCAAGCTTCCGATTGAACGAAAGCCTCGGCGCATTCGTTCCCGTTTTCGAAACGGTACATGCGAGTTCTCCGCCCGGTTGTTTAAGCCCTTGTGTGAGCGATGCTCGACATCCGGCATGACCTGACGCTTTGCCGCTCCATAGGAACGGAGCTTGTCAGTGATCATACGCCTCGGCACCATGCCCTGCTTCTTTAGCAGGCGCATCAGCAAACGTCTGGCCGCCTTGGTATTCCTGCGGTTCTGCACGATTTCGTCAAGGACATAGCCATCTTGGTCAACTGCTCGCCACAACCAGCATCGCCTGCCATTGACCCGAACTGCAAACTCGTCGAGGTACCAGACATCGCTGCCGGAAGGTGGCTTTCGGCAAATGCGCCGGGTATAGTCGGGGCCATGTTTTCTGCTCCATCGGCGGATGGTCTCATAGGAGACAGCGATCCCGCGCTCAAGCAGCATTTCCTCAACGTGCCGCAGGCTGAGCGGAAACCGGTAGTACAGCCACACCGCACGGGCGATGATCTCTGGCGGGAAACGATGGTTCTTGTATTTGGCGATGGGCTGGCTCATGCCATGAGCAATATCGACGGTTCATTAAACCAAAAACAATGTGATAGCGCCCCACATACTGTTCGCGAGGGTGCATTAAAGCAGGTCACCTCCGATTTTTAAGACTTGGGCTTGTCCTTCAACGGTCTAAGATGTGCAAATGCACGAAGCCCGTAATCGAGTTGTTCCTTCGTCGTGCGGCGCAATGACGCGAGTTCAGCGGGCGTCAACATCTCCGATACTGGCTGACTACCGTGGCTGTTTGGCTGCAAGCTTTCAAGCTTAGAATTAGTCTTGGTTGGCATACCAACACCTCCTCAAAGTTCCCGTTTCCTGAGTATTGATATTTGATCACCTTAATCTCAATATATATCGGCTTTTTCTCCCGTCACCGATACTCATTGTCTAAATGAGAAGGAATGTGATCTTTCCAAACCGAGCATCACATCTTTACGCCTCTCGATGGAGTGGTTTTGGTCTTCGATTTTAACCGTGAACTCAGAACGGCCATCTTAGCTTCAGGGCAATCTCTTTGGGTTAGTGTCTCTTGTTTGGCATCTTAGCACCCTTTGTCGCTTCAAATCGATGATTCAAAAATGACCAATTTCGAGGGGCCGATCATGTTACTTCTCA
Source organism: uncultured Phyllobacterium sp. (assembly GCF_902479695.1). Classification (NCBI taxonomy): domain Bacteria; kingdom Pseudomonadati; phylum Pseudomonadota; class Alphaproteobacteria; order Hyphomicrobiales; family Phyllobacteriaceae; genus Phyllobacterium; species uncultured Phyllobacterium sp. The sequence continues at coordinate 96,305 of NZ_CABSQF010000013.1, forward strand.
GATGATAACGAATCGAGGGCCACCTTCGTGGTCGACGAGGGTGGTAAACGACGATAGACCACATGCAAACAATGCTCACCCGTATTGGTGGTTCTGGGGTGGGTACCGTCATAACTATTTGAAAATTATATGATTTTTTTGTAAATGGCGGAGAGGAAGGGATTCGAACCCTCGAGACCGTTTAACGGGCCTACTCCCTTAGCAGGGGAGCGCCTTCGACCACTCGGCCACCTCTCCAAGGACGCTGACTAAAGAGGAAACCCTTTGTTGGCAAGGCCTTTGTGTAAGTTTTCTGATTTTTCTATTTTGCAGTTCCGAGCCGTGGAAAACGGAACGAAGCGGTAATGGTTCGACACAAACGGCACAAAATTGGCACAAGCAAATCACCGTTTGTTCTTGCGGGTATTGCCGGAAAATACCCGGTTTACCACCTCCCGGTCGGCATCTCCTTGGACATAGGTGTCGAGAAGCAGCCTCCGGCTTTTGGAGCCGCCCAAATTCGTGGCTGGTCAGTTTTGGCGGCCCGAATCCTTGATGGCTTTGTTATGCGGCTTCGCAATCGAATGCCTGCTGGCATACCCAAACACGAGACGCGGATGTCGATCACTGATGCTGGCAAGATCGGCCATCGAATGCGGCTCAGTGATCTCGTAACCAGACAGGACCGCGACCTACTTGCTGTATTTCTCGCAGATATTCTTCCTATGAGGATCTCCGTATTCCTCACAATTATAGCCGCACTGATAATCGCCACGGCCATTGACTTGGATTTCGTTCATCTTCTCTTTCGCAGAATCCAGGCAGTACGACACAGACGTGAAATGCGGCGTTACGACAAATTTTGTTCGGTCGGTTCGATCCGGGTAAACAATGGCAGACCACCCGGCAGGGCGATCATCACAACCAGCCAGCAAGAGAAGAGCTAGGAATAGTAGAATTCTCAATATAGCGTTTCCAGTTCCTGTTGATCTTCATTGAGAATTTAACCGTCGTTCATTTATGTTCTGGGTCCGGGGAGCCGTCAAAGTTTTTCTCATCCTCTAAAGCATTTCTTCCATGCGGATGGGACCTTGGAAGACACGCCGCGAAACTGACGCCAGACACGCCGCGAGCTTTCGCCGGAGCAGGGGGCAACAAGAGGGTCTGGAAGGTTTTTACAGAAAGCCAAACTGCCGGCACTTGCTGAGAAAACTTTTCACCGGCTCGGCGTTCATTGCCGGGTCACGTGCAAAATTCTCGCAGACGGTGCGAACCTTCTCGGTTTCTCCCTCTTTTGCTCCGGCGGCGTCATAAAATGCGTTCTCGGCATCCCGCATTGGCTGCGTTTGTTCTTTCTGCTGCGTGTATACGGCGTTGTACGTCGCCGCATAAAAAGCGCCTTCGGCGACAAGCAGGGTACAAGCAGCAATAGTCAGGTACTTCATCCCTCGCCCTTTGTTCTCCCGCATCCCGGTGCAGCCTATCCGATCCGGGAATGGCGCGCCATGCGCGATACGGATCGGGCATCAGGCATGGGCGACCCAGCCCCGAAAGCTGAAAGCCGCATAAAACAGCTCGACGCGCGCAAAACCGGCCTCGATCAGGATCGCTTCGTCCTGCTCGGGCGCAAGAATGTGGGTTTTCGTGTCGACAGCCCGCTGCATGTTCGCAGCCTTTTCAGGATCAAGCCCGGCCGCGACCGCAAAGGCGGCGTAGCGCGACAGCCAGGTTGCACGCGCGCCATCGCCTTGCGGGATGCTGAGATGGGCGGTGACAAAAGGCGCGCCGGGCTTGAGGCGGCGCCTGACTTCGGCTGCCGCACGCCGCCGCTCATCCATATCCATGAAATGCTGGGTCAGCAGGCACGTCGCCGCATCGTAGGGGCCGTCAGGCGCATCGCCGATATAGCCCTGCTGCAGCCGCGCCCGCGCTGCCAGCGGCCCCAGTGTCCGTTCGGCCAGATGGAGCATCTCGGCGGACGGATCGATGCCGTCAAAGATCCAGCCCGGATGGGCCTGCGCGAACATCTTCAATTCCAGCCCGCCGCCAGCGCCAAGAACCAGCACCCGGGCATCGTCAGGGGCACGTTCGGCCAGCAGAAGCGTGGTCATGCGCTGCATGGCATCAAAGCCGGGCACGAAACGGGTCGGGCCTTCGGCATAGCGCGCCACGGCCTGCGGATCGGAAAATGGGGTCATCGCGCTTGCGCCTCCAGCGGGTATGGCATCGGTTTGAACATCCGCCGGGCAGGGACTGTGCCCGACAACCGGTTTGCAAATTTCATGATACTTTATATGTTACGTGATATGGAGAAATCAAGACCTGGAGTTTTGCTGCCGGCGGTCGGCACCGTCGCTCTGCCGATGCACCGGCGGAAACCGCTTTGTCCGTTGACGGCCAGCCACTGGCTGCGTCAGTGCCTGCGCGTCTTTTCGATGCCTGATGGGTACAGTGCGGCGCAGCACAGCCCATGTATTATCGGACGTGTGGAATAATTTTTTCTTGGCAGTTTTACGGACACAGGCACGCAATTCTTGCCTGTATCTTGTTTTGCCCTCTTGTCTTGTGATTTTTTTTGAGAGACGTAATATATACGCTGATTCACGGTGATTTTGAACATGTCGAGGTTGGGTATACTTGACCGACGCTGTTACAAAGCCGGAAATGAGGCCCGGCAGGGGGGGATCATCGGGGGATGAATTGCCGAGCCTCACGTTGCCCGAAGGTGACAACGTGCGCTTGATACCATCAGAAGCTGAGGGGGAGATTATCCCAACCTGAGGCGAAACTGAGGGAATCACAGCGATGAGTCAAAAGGCCTCAACCCGGCGCCATGCGCCGGGTTGAGGCTGTTTCCGGGGCGGCAGACACGGCCAAACCATTCAAGCCCCACGCATTTTCAAGAACAAAATGCCTATGTTTAATTTTGTGTTTCTTCTTCCCGCGTTTTTTGTATCGTGTGCGCCAGACTCGTCTTATTCAGGAACCATGAGGGCAGAGATGAAATCTTGGCGTTCGGTTGGTGTTGGAGCGCTGGTCAGCGCGGCAGTTCTCGGGTTTTCTTCCGGTCAGGCAATGGCCGCCAGCAGGGCCCATCCCTTCATATATTTTGCCACCACGGATCCTTTCCTGCAGCCCGGAGAGGCGCCGACGCGCAATGATGTCACGCTGCTGGGCGGACCGTTCGCACGCGATACCGCGGGCAGCGCCATCCATCTCTTCAATGTGGACTACACCAAGAATTATCTGGTCGGCGTCACCTATGGGCGCGATGTCTACAATCTCGGATCAGGATTTCAACTTGGCGGCGTTGTCGGCGTCGCGTTGCGGTTCGGTGAGGACGACGACACATCGGGCGAGATCTGGACCGGCGTCCGGCTGCGCCACCAGGGTCTCGTTATCGGCAATGTCGTGATCTCCCCGGCATTCACGGCCGGCTTCAGCGCGGTGACCGGCGAGACCCAGATCGAGAAGGAACGCGAACTGCGCTATAATGGCGATGCTTCCTTCCTTGGCTTTCTCGGGCCGGAACTTTCATTTCGCTGGGGCGGGGCGCCCAACCTTGAAGTGACGTGGCAATTGCATCACCGTTCCGGTGCCGGCGAAACCTTCGGCAATATGGGGGAAGGTTCAAACGCCAATACGATCGGTATCCGTTATCGCTTCTGAGGCCGTTCGCCGATCGGGCGCGGTGCAGGGTGCAAGCACTCTAGCTTTCCAGCGCTTGGGACCGGCAGTGATATCCGGCTTTTCCGCGCCGGTCGTCAATTCTGCTCCAGCACGACAACGCAGGGATCGAGATCATGCGTTGCCAGATGCGCGTACCGCATGGTCATCTGCAACGTCTGGTGGCCGAGCCAGATCTGCACGCGCCTGATATCGATGCCGCCGCGCACCAGCCGCGATGCGCAGGTATGGCGCAAAATATGCGGCACGACCTGATCGTCTGTCCCCAATCCGACCTCGGCCTTGGCTTCATTCCAGATGGCACGGAAGCGCGGCTGATCGTGCATGGCAAACGGACCCTTCAAGCGCCCGCGTGGAATCTGGGTGACGTCATGAGCGCGCCGGGTCAAAGGCACCGTCCGGCTGCGCCCGGATTTTGTCAGCCAGAATGTCGCGCGGCTTCCCTGCAGATCGTTCCAGTTCAACCCGATCGCCTCGCCGAGCCGGCACCCCGTATCGACGAGAAAGATGCTCAAACGATAGCTGTCTTCGCATTTGGCGCGAATGGCCGAGAACAGGCGGGCCTCTTCCTCCAGTTCGAGAAAGCGAATCCGGCCCTGTCTTTCCTTTTGCCGCCGAAACTCGGGCAGGCTGTAAATATCGCCCATCTTGTAAGCTTTCCGAAGCAATTTGCTCAAAGCAGCCATTTTGCGGTTGATGGTTGCATTGCTGTTGCCGCGCTCGCGGAGCGTGCCGATCACCGAATCGAGCATGTCCTGGGTGAAGACACTGAACCGGTTGCCGGCCAGAATCTCGCTGGTCTCGCCCAGGAAGGATTTGACATTGCCCTTGTGCGAACCGTCGTCCCAGAGAATCCCGATATAGCGCGCTGTCAGCTCATCCAGTGAATGGTCCCTGACAACGCGATTGCCGGTACGGTCCGCCGCCGCGTAGGTGACGTTGTACTGAAATCGAACCGGGAAGTCCGTGTCTGCCTGTTTGGCACCCATCGATGAAATTGTCATAGGGATCACGCTCTAAATCAGAAAAATATGCATAAATGAAATATGCAACGAGTTGTAATCGTCTTTCTGAAAAGCACAATCGGGTGGGGAATAGCACTTTAGGATAATACTATCCCGTTCGAGGAAGCCTTGCACAGCACCCTCAACAGTCCGTTCCCAGCGATATTGCCTCGACATTTCCAAATCTCCTCGGTCCGCGACCGCTTTGCTTTCCTTTCCTGCTAAATGTCTGTGCGCCGTGCTGACGGGCGCTGAAAATGGATTGGTGAAAATGAATTTGGGAAAATCCAGCGCCGGTAAATTCCGGCGCTGGGTCGTGATCTCAACTTGACGATTGCTTAGAAATTACGCTGGAAACGCAGGATACCCTGGAACGCATCGCTCTTCTTGGCGTCCTTATAATCTTCCGTGAAATGCGTGTAGTTGACTTCAGGTGTAATCTTGAAGCCCGGCACCAGCTCATAGCCGACATTCAGAGCCGCCGCATATTTGCCGCCGTCTTCGTAGGCGATTTGGACGTTGAGCTTTGCTTTGTCTGAAGCTTGGTAAGCGGCGCCACCCCAAACGGCATAGTCACCTTTCCACGTGCCGAAATAACCCGGTTTCGTGCCGTCAGATTTGTAGCCACCCATCACCCATGCAGAGAGGGTGTCGGTGAATTTGACGTCCAAACGAACCTTACCAGCCCATTCTTCGATGACCGAATCATATCCGCCGACCACAGAAACACTGCCCCATCCTTGGGCGATCTTCGCGCCCGCAACGATGTGTGGTGTGTAATCACCGATTGCGAAGTCGCCGGCTCCCTGCTCAAGGCCAAGAGTGGCCGAGAAGCCGTTGCCCCCGGCGAAGGTGTAGCTGATCTGGTTGGTGCTGTACGAACCGTTAGCCACCACGTCGTCGCTGATGATGTCGCCAAGATAATCAGTCCAGGATGTGAACTGGGAATCCGCTATCCCGGCGAGAAAGCCGCCGAGCGATATCGTGGCTTCATTCAGATCAACTGTCTCAGCATTTGCACCGTTCCTGTAGTTGAAACGAAGTTCCGCATAGGACTTCAGGGTTCCGAGTTCCGTGTCCGAACGGGCATCGAAACGCAAATCCGCACGGCTGCCGTCGTCCCATTCGCCGCGCTTCACGCCTTTGTAGGCATCATCACCGCCCTGCAGCGTGTTGCGGACATAGCCGCTGACTTTCAGGCATGTCTCGGTGCCGGGGATGTAGAAGAAGCCCTTGCCGTATGCGTCGCAAACGCGAACATATTCGACAGCTTCCGGTTCGGCGACGACAACTGCATCGGCAGCGCGTGCGCCAGTGACTGCAACGAGGGCTGCAGCGGAGCCGAGTAGAAGGCTCTTGATGTTCATTTCTGACCTCCAGTCAAAGTTTGACGGAAGGCCAGGCGATTCAACGGGTTTTTGCCGGCGGGAAAGGCTCTAGTGTCCCACGGTTCCCGAGAACAGGTTGACGATGAGAACACCGGCGATAATCAGCGAAAGGCCGATGATTGCCGGCATGTCGAGCGGCTGCTTGAACCAGAACCAGCCGATGGCCGCGATGAGCACGATCCCGGCGCCGGACCAGATGGCATAAACGATCCCGACGGGCATCGTCTTGACCAGTATGGACAGGAAATAGAAAGCCGCCGCATAACCGGCCAAACAGATCAGCGACGGCCAAAGCTTTGTAAAACCATCCGCTTGCTTGAGCGCCGACGTGGCCGCCACCTCGAAAATTATGGCTACAAAGAGATAGAAATAAGTCATGGCAAACCACCCGTCAGAATCAGTACGTGCCGCATTTGATTCGATGCATACACTGCAAATATGCCGGTGATGCATGCCCGATTTCGAGTCAAAACACCGTTCCGTTTCCGCCATCGATGCAGAGAAATTGATGAAAATCCGGTTACCTATATTAATGAGTGGTAAAGATTTCGCCGGGGTCGCGACGTTTTCGTGTCATTTGTGCAACAGGGATAAGGCATAGAGGGGCCGCGAGGTGTGGATGCCGACATTCATGGTTGAAACCCCCGAGAGGGCGAGTATGTTCGGTCGCAGAGGAACGGCGTTGATCGCATTTCTTCTAGGACTTAGGGGATGGGGACAAGGTTGTCCTTCAGCCAAATTGGAATGCCCAGACCCATTTTTAACTTTGACTGGAGGTCAGAAATGAACATCAAGAGCCTTCTACTCGGCTCCGCTGCAGCCCTCGTTGCAGTAACTGGCGCACGCGCTGCCGATGCAGTTGTCGTCGCTGAGCCAGAAGCTGTCGAATATGTTCGCGTTTGCGATGCATACGGCAAGGGCTTCTTCTACATTCCCGGAACCGAGACCTGCCTGAAGATCGGCGGCTATCTGCGTTACGACGCCAAGGGCGGCGACAACGTATACACCGGCGGCCACGTCAACCAGGGCAGCGATCCTAACGGCGACGGCACATACGACAAGCTGACACGTGCAACGATCCGCTTTGACGCCCGTTCGGAAACCGAACTCGGCACACTGCGTTCGTACATTGAAACACGTTTCAACTATAGGAACGGTTCCAACGCCAGCTCCATTCCTCAGGCATTCATCGAACTCGGTGGTTTCCGCGTTGGTGTTGCTGACGAACTGTTCGGTTCGTGGACCGGTTATGCCGGCGACGTCATCAACGACGACGTGATCAACTATCAGTCCGGCACGTCCAACCAGATCAGCTACACATTCACAGCTGGTAACGGTTTCTCGGCGATCATCGCTGCTGAACAGGGCGAATCCGAATCCGACAACGATGGCTTGTCGCACGACTACCGCATCAATGACTACATGCCACACGTAATTGGTGGTGTGAAGTACGAGCAGGGTTGGGGCGGTATCTCGGCTGTTGCTGGTTATGACTCGGTTATCGAAGAATGGGCCGGTAAGGTTCGTTTGGACGTCAAGATCACCGATGCTGTCAAGGCATTCGTCATGGGTGGCTATCAGTCCAACTTCGACGACAACTACACGACCGGTCACACGCGCAGCCTGAACTGGTTCGGCCGCTGGGAAGGCGACTGGGCTGTTTGGGGTGGTCTGTCCGCCAAGGTTTCGGATAAGGCAACTGTCAATGCACAGGTTGCATACGAATCCGAAGGCACCGTTGCTGGTACTTTGAACGTTGCTTACGAGCTCGTTCCTGGCTTCACGATCACGCCAGAAATCAGCTACACCAAGTTCGATGGTCATCGTAAGGATGCATCGATTGCCAACGGCGGCAACGACGATGCATTCGGTGGCATGATCCGCTTCCAGCGCAACTTCTAATCCTTAACAGGATTGAGTTCATAAGACCCGGCAGCGCAAGCTGCCGGGTTTTTCTTTGTGGCGCGCGCGGCCAGTTTTCCGGCGTTCGCCGTTTGCCGCGGGGCGCCGTGTTGATATTCCCACCGACATCGGGCAAGACAGCATTCTGTTCGATTGCCGTAAGGGGAAAATGCCATCCATGCACATTGTGAAAAGCTGGTTCTGGCCTGGTCTGATTACCGTTGCGTGTTTGACAACGCTTGCCGGCTGGTTCCTTGCCGAGCCGATGGACCGCCAACTGACGGAGACCGTCACTGCCGCATTGGAAACGGATAACAGCTGGGCCAGCATCGAGGTGGACGGGCGCGATCTGACCCTCAAGGGGGTGGCGCCGTCGGCCGAAGCCCTCGCATCGGCGCTGAAAATCGCTGAAACCACCGATGGCATTCGCGTGGTCGAGAACGCAGCAACGCTTTTACCCCTGGTCGATCCCTTCAGTTTCGTGGTGACCAAGTCGGATCAGGGCATCCTCTTGTCGGGCAATGTCCCCTATGGCGATACGCGTGCCAAGCTTCTGGCTGCGGCTGAAAATGCCATGCCGGGCATTGAAATCCTGGATGAAATGGCCGTCGCGCGCGGCGCGCCGCAGGGATTTGTCGAGCTTGCCAATTTCGCGCTGAAACAGGCATCGCAGCTGATCAGCGGTGAGGTCCGGCTTGCCGGGGAGACCTACAGCATCACCGGAATAGCCGCAAATGCTGCGGATTATGAGTCCGTCACCAACGCATTGAAGACACAACTTCCGGGTAATGGTAGGGTGGGCGAGGTGAAGCTGGCGCCGCCGCCGGCCGGCAATAACGGGTGATTTCCCGGCGGGAATGCTGATCCAATGCAATCAACGGGAGCGCGGACAATCATGTATCTCATCACGAAGCTATGGCTCTTTCTGTTGGTGGCCGCTCTTGTCGGTTTCTATGTCGGCTCGTCGACCCAGGGCGGCAAGCGCAACTGATCTGTGTTGAAACTGGGGTAACGAGCTGTGGTCATTTTTCTTCTTCAGGCGCTTTTGCTCATTTCAGCCGCGTTCATTATCGGCGCCATTTTGGGGCATCTTTTCAAAAGGTTCTCTCCGAAAACCGATTCTGTTTCTCAGGAGTCGACGCGCGCCGCTGATGCCCGTCTCGCCGCCGCAACGCATGTGCCGGTCACGCCTGCCAATGACGATGTGAGCAAACCGCTGTCCGGTCCGGCAATGGCGCCGCCGGCCGAGCCGGTCCCGGCGATGGCATCCCCCGTGGCCCAGCGATCAAAGACGAAGGCTCCGGCCCAAAAGACCGTGGCAAAGACTGCAGGCAGCCGGGCGGTCAGGGTATCTCAAGACGACACGCACCGCCCTGCGTTGTTGAAAAACGCGCGGCGGGGCAAGCCGGATCGCCTGTCGGACATCGAGGGGATCGGCACTGTGATCCAGTCGGAGCTGCATACGCTCGGCGTGTTTCACTTTGACCAGATTGCGGGTTGGGATGTGGATCAGGCTGCGTGGGTGAGCCGTGCGATTGGCTTCCCCGGCCGTGCCCATCGTGAAAACTGGATGAAACAGGCTGCCGATATGATCAGGCAGGCAGGGGACGTCCCCGCCAAGGCAAAGACTGCGGCCAAGGCCAAGCCCAAGGCGGCACCCAAGAAGCCTGCAAAGAGCGGCTAGTCCGCGCGCAAATCAACGCCTGCGCAAAACGCGGCGATCAGCTCTGGCATGCGGCCTGTCTCCAGCAGCGGCGCATGGCCCTGACCCGCGACGTTGAACACCTGCAGCGCGCTATGCCGCCGCGCCATCTCGTCAACGGTTTCCTGCGCCAGCAAAGTGGTGTTTTCGCCCCGGATCAGCAGCAGCGGCAGGTCTTTCATCAGCTCGAACTGGGCCCACAAATCCGGCAGTTTTTGCGAGTAGTCGATGTTCTCCATCGTCTTGCGGAGATTGGGGTCGTAATCCGGGCGGATCGCGCCGTTGTCTTCGCGGTAGATCATCCGGGCAAAACGCTGCCAGTCGTCCTGGGTCAGGGCAGGGAAGGCTGCTCCGTGCACTGACTGCTGCAACTCTGCCGCGTCATTCCAGTCGCCGGGCTGGCGCGCACCATTGAGGTACGCGCTGATCTGCTGCAGGCCTTCGACCGTTATCTCCGGCCCGATATCATTGAGAATGACGCCGGCGAGAAGCTGTGGCGCGATGGCTGCCAGAATATGCGTGATCAGCCCGCCGCGGGATGTGCCAAGGAAAATCGCCCGGTCGATCTGCAGATGGGCAAGGCCGGCGATGACATCGCCCGCTTCCATCCCGATATTGTAGTGCGACCAGTCCGGATCATAGGCCGACAATCCGCGTCCGCGGTAATCGACGCTGACCACCGGGCGCGGCGTCTGCGGGTGCTGCGACAATGACAATGCGAGATCGTGAAAGTCGCGGCTGTTGCGGGTCAGCCCGGGCAGGCAGACGACCGGCAGGTTGTCGCTTTTGTGCTCGGGCTGGTAAAGCCTCATATGGAGATGCAGGCCATCGGGGGCGTCGAAATGAATGTCGCGAAATAAATCGGCCAATCCGCAATCCTGTTGTTGAGTGTAGAGCCCGGCTAACGCTGCAGCCGTCCTGCGGTCAGATCGCTCTCGATCTGGGCCTTGCCATAGAGCCGCGATTTGTAGACCTCGTAGTTCTCCATGACGCGCTGTACGTAATTGCGGGTTTCCGTGTAGGGAATGCGCTCGATCCAGTCGACGACCTCGTCGACGGATTTGCCGCGCGGATCGCCGTAGCGCGAAACCCACTCATTGGCACGGTTGGGCCCGGCATTGTATCCGGCAAAGGTCAGGACGTAGGAACCGTCGAATTTGGCGATCTGTTCGCCGAGGAAGCGTGCACCCAGGGTGGCGTTATAGGCGGCATCGCCGGTAAGCCGGTCCTTGGAATAGGAAATTCCGGCGCGCTTGGCGACGTCCTTGGCTGTGCCGGGCAGCAACTGCAGCAGGCCGCGCGCGCCCGCGTTCGAAACGGCGCTGGCGTTGAACTCGCTCTCCTGCCGGGCGATGGCATAGGCAAGGGCAGCCCCGGAACCGGAAATATTGGCATTGCCGGGGATGGCGCCGATGGGATGCGACAGGGCGCCGACATCGATGCCGCGCTGCGCCGCAATCTTGCCCACACGCAGGGCGACGAAGTGATTGCTCGTGCGTTCCGCCATGACCGCCAGCAATGCCAGTTCGCCGGGACTGTCGAGTTCCTGGCTCAGGCTGGCGTACAGAATGGCGGCGCGCTGCGCATAGCCGGTGTCTTCCAGGCGCTGGATGGCGCGCACGGCTTCGCGCTGGGCAAAACGGGCGCGATCCGCATCGCTCGGGCGCGGATAGGGCAGTTGCAGGCTCGCCTGTCCGAGCTTGGCGGCGGCCAGCTGGCCGTAGAATGTCGTGCCGAACCGCGCCGCACGGCTGTAATAGTCACGCGCATTGCCGCCCGCGCCCGCTTCGGCGGAACGGCCCAGCCAGTAATAGGCGCGCGAGGCGGACATGGGCCGCGATGAAATCTCGGCGATACGGGCGAAATGGCGCTGCGCCGTCTGCGGGTCCTTGAGCGCCCGCAGGGCATACCAGCCCGCATGGAATTCCGCCTCGGCGGCGACGGACGGGGTTTCGGCGCTGTGCATGGCCGCGATCTTGTAGGCGCGCGTGGCATCGCCGATATCCAGCAGTTCACGTGACAGCACGCGCCGTTCCACCCACCAGGCGTCCGGGTCAATCAGCGATGCCGCATCGCGCGGCGCGGTGGCCAGCACATCGGCCGCTTCCTTGAAGCGTTCCTGGCGGCGCAGATACTGCGCCTTGGCAAAGATATAGGCCGGGTTCGATTGCCAGGAGCCGGTGACGGCCGCCAGTTTCTGCGCCGCATCCGGCGATTTCTGCAGAACCGCGGCAAAGGCCTCATAGAGCACGTCGGCATTGGCAAGCTTGGCGACGCGGCCGGCGGATTTTGCCTTGCCTTCGTAAAGCATGGTCAGCATGCGCACCAGATGGTCTTCGCGCGGAATGACCTGCGCAAATTCCTTCAGGATCGCCGTTTCCTGCGCATCGTCCAGCTTCTTGGTGCGCCAGAAGGGGCCGAGAACCTGACGGGCACGGGCGGTGTTGCCGGTGGCCACAAACGCGCGGGCCAGGATGATGGTGCCTTCGGCCGTCTGTGGCGGGGTGCCGCCAAAGGCATTGATCACCGTTGCCGCCGGCGGGTTCTCCTTGAACAGCGCCCGTTCCGAATTGTTGCGGAAGGTCGCCATGCCAGGCCAGCCCGGCAGTTCCGCTGCCGCATGGGCGATTTCCGAGCTGGGAACACCCGGCGCATTCGACAGGCCGATGGCCCAGGTCAGGATATGACGGTCCAGCGCGTCGGCCGGCAGTCCGTTGCGGATGCCGAGAGCCTGCTGCACGTCGCCGCCCGACAGGGCATCGAGGCCGCTTTTGAGGCTGCCTGCAATGGCCGACGGTTTCGACGGCTGGGCGATTCCCGCCGTGGTCACCGGATCGGGCTTGGCCATGATCTGTGCTGCGGGGCTGGTCCGTGTCTGGGTGGGGGCAAACGGTTTGAGAGTTGGAATGGGCGGCGTTGAATTTTGCGCAAACGAAGCCGTCGTCACCAGCAGCGATGACGCGAGAAGAACATGACGCAAAACAGAAGTTCTCAGCATTCAGGCAACCAATTTAATCGAAAGGATCACGCGCAGCCCCGGATCCAGAACTGTTGGATCAGATAATAGTGGCGGACGTGTGAAGGCAATCTTAACGAAAGGTTAGCATGGTCCGTTGGTTCTACGCAAAACATCAATTGTATTGCTGTTTTTCATCAAGGAAATCATCTTGCCCGGCGAAGGTTGCACGACTATGGTGCGCCACCTCCTGGTTGGCGCCATGCTGGCCCGGCCTTGATCTAACGTTGTTTTCTTGGAGTTCACCATGCTGAAAGGCTCAATCACCGCTCTCGTCACGCCATTCGACCAAAACGGGTCGTTTGACGAGAAAGCCTTTCGCGCATTCCTGGCCTGGCAGCTCGCCGAGGGCACCAATGGTTTCGTGCCTGTCGGCACGACGGGCGAATCGCCGACGCTGTCCCATGCCGAGCACAAGCGCGTGGTCGAAGTCTGCATTGAGGAAGCCAAGGGCAAGGTGCCGGTGATTGCCGGTGCGGGCTCCAACAACACACGCGAAGCCATCGAGCTGGCGCAGCATGCCGAAAAGGCCGGGGCGGACGCGATTCTCGTCGTCACGCCCTATTACAACAAGCCGAACCAGCGCGGCCTCTATGCCCATTACAAGGCCGTGGCCGAATCCGTCTCGCTGCCGATCATCATCTACAACATTCCCGGCCGGTCGATCATCGACATGACCCCGGAGACGATGGGTCAGCTGGCGCATGACTTCAAGAACATTGCCGGCGTGAAGGATGCGACAGGCAAGATCGAGCGCGTTTCGGAACAGCGCATCACCTGCGGTCTGGATTTCATCCAGCTGTCCGGCGAGGACGCGACGGCGCTCGGCTTCAACGCCCATGGCGGTGTCGGCTGCATTTCCGTCACCTCGAATATCGCGCCGCGCCTGTGTGCCGAATTCCAGGCTGCGACCCTGCGGGGCGACTTCACCGCGGCGCTCGCCATTCAGGACCGCCTGATGCCGCTGCACAAGGCGCTGTTTATCGAACCAAACCCGACGGGCCCGAAATATGCCCTGGCCAAGCTCGGCAAGATGAACAATTCGGTGCGTTCCCCGCTCGTCCCGATTGAAGCGGCTACCGCCGAACGTATCGATCAGGCGATGAAACATGCGGGTTTGATCAACTGACAATTCAGTTGCAAAGCATTATATAGGCCTCATGAACAAGCCCAAAGCTGCCAAAAAACCCATTACGGTTCGCAAGGTCATTGCCGAGAACCGCAGAGCGCGTTTCAATTTCGAGATTCTCGACACGATGGAGGCTGGCATTGTGTTGCAGGGCACGGAAGTCAAATCCCTGCGCAACAACCAGTCCAACATTGCCGAAAGCTATGCGAGCCTCGAGAACGGTGAGTTCTGGCTGATCAATTCCTATATTCCGGAATATCTGCAGGCCAACCGCTTCAACCACGCGCCACGCCGCCACCGCAAGCTGCTGGTCAGCAAGCGTGAAATGGCACGGCTGGCGCAATCGGTGGACCGCGAAGGCATGACCGTCGTGCCGCTGAAACTCTATTTCAACGATCAGGGCAGGGCGAAGCTCGAACTTGCCGTTGCCCGCGGCAAGAAACTGCACGACAAGCGCGAGACGGAAAAGCAGCGCGACTGGAACCGTGAGAAGTCACGGCTGCTGCGCGACCGCGGCTGATTGCTTTGGGTACTTTGTACCCTTAAGGCGAAGCATCCAGATGGCCGCGCACGGCGGCGAAGACGCTCTTGAACATGGGTTCGGTCAGGCGTCCGGTGTTCGTGTTGTAGCGCGAACAATGATAGCTGGAAAAAATGCGGATATCGCCGATATCGGACTGTCCGCCATGGCTGAACGGAAATTTCGCCACCGGCTGCTTCAGCGACCGTATCGTTGACTGGTGCGCGATGGTGCCAAGGGTCACGATGGCGCGCAGGTTGCGGAACTGCTGGATGGTCGGCGTCAGAAACCGCCGGCAATTGTTGATCTCGCCGCCGACTGGCTTGTTTTCCGGCGGAACACAGCGAACGGCGTTGACGATCGCCGCATCGAGCAGTTCCAGGCCGTCATCCGGCCGGGCGGCGAATGTGCCGCGGGAAAAGCCGAATTCTGCCAGCGTGCCGTAAAGCAAATCCCCCGCATAGTCGCCGGTGAACGGGCGGCCCGTCCTGTTGGCGCCGCGCAGGCCGGGTGCGAGCCCGATAATGAGCAGCTGAACCGACTCAATCCCACCCGCAGGCAGGAAGGCGGGCACCGGCGCGTTGTGCCACGCCGGTTCTTTCACGCGCCATCCGGCGATGAAGTCATGCAGTCGCGGGCAGATCGGGCAATCGGGGGAAGGTTCGACACTCATAGGGCGCTAAAAAGCACAATGCCGCATGGTTTTCCATGCGGCATTTCCGAATTTGTCGGCAAATCAGTAGTCGACCTGTTCTTCTTCGACACGGCGCGGTGCGCGCTCGGATGCCTCGCGGCCGATTTCGGTGCGCAGCGATGTCAGGTCGATGAAATGATCCGCCTGACGGCGCAATTCGTCCGATATCATTGGCGGCTGGGTCGAAAGTGTCGAGACGACGCTGACCTTGCGGCCCTTGCGCTGCAAGGCTTCCACCAGGGAGCGGAAATCGCCATCGCCGGAGAAGATAACAAAATGGTCCACCGTGTCCGTCAACTGCATGGCGTCGACAGCAAGTTCAATGTCCATATTGCCCTTGATCTTACGGCGGCCGGCAGAATCGGTAAATTCTTTTGCAGGTTTCGTAACAACCTTATATCCGTTGTAGTCCAGCCAATCGATCAGTGGGCGTATCGATGAGTATTCCTGATCTTCTACAAGCGCTGTATAGTAATACGCGCGAAGCAAATAGCCTCTTTTCTGGAAAGCTGTAAGAAGTTTGCGATAGTCAATATCAAATCCCAGTACCTTTGAGGCTGCGTAGAGATTTGCACCATCGATAAACAAAACGATCTTTTCACGTGGATCAAACATAATAAGGTTCCATTTCAAAAAGGTGAGCTTCAATTTCAAATCAGCTAGAAGGTAATAAAGCTCGATCTGATCTTATACGAAAGTAGCATATTTACTACGTCGGGTTCGGTGAAAAGCCAATAGCTGGGCGGAAAATTTGTCCGAATTTTGGATGGAGCCGCTCAATCTATGGTGATTGTTTTTTACTGTTAAACAGCCCGCGTCGAACCTGTTGACGGCTTTTGCTTGTTTTTTCCGTGTAACCGCGTTATGTCCCGCTTAATCCGCTAATTCAGTTAAAAATGAAAGGGGCAGTTCATGGCCCGCGTCACTGTTGAAGATTGCGTTGACAAGGTCGAAAACCGGTTTGAACTGGTTTTGCTCGCCAGTCACCGCGCGCGCCTGATTTCACAGGGTGCAGCGATCACCATCGATCGCGACAATGATAAGAATCCGGTTGTTGCCCTGCGCGAAATCGCAGAGGAAACGCTTTCGCCGGGCGACCTCAAGGAAGATCTGATCCATTCGCTGCAGAAGCATGTGGAAGTCGATGAGCCGGAAGCCGTTGCTGTGGTACCGCAGGTCACCTCCGGCGACAGCGAAGGCAACGAGATTGCCGAGATCGAGGCAGACGACAATGTTTCCTTCGACAGCATGTCGGAAGAGGAATTGCTGGCCGGTATCGAAGGTCTGGTAGCTCCGGAAAAAAGCGACGACTATTAATCAAATGTCGCGCTTTCAGCGCGACTGATTGCCGGTTCAGGCTATCGTGATGCGTCGCAGTCTTTCTGCGGCGCATTATTTTTGCGTCTTGGTAACGCAATTACCATATATCGCTCGATAATTTAGAGTTTTGGGTTTGGAGGCTTCCGTCCATGATGCGTCAGTATGAGCTTGTCGAGCGTGTTCAGCGTTACAAGCCTGACGTCAATGAGGCGCTTCTCAACAAAGCCTATGTCTATGCCATGCAGAAGCATGGTCACCAGAAACGTGCATCGGGCGATCCGTATTTTTCCCATCCGCTCGAAGTGGCCGCGATCCTCACCGACATGCATCTGGACGAGGCGACGATCGCCATTGCCCTGCTGCATGACACCATCGAGGACACCTCGGCGACCCGGCAGGAAATCGACACGCTGTTCGGGCCCGACATCGGCAAGCTTGTCGAGGGCCTGACCAAGCTGAAAAAGCTGGACCTCGTCTCGAAAAAGGCCGTGCAGGCGGAAAACCTGCGCAAGTTGCTTCTCGCCATTTCCGACGATGTGCGGGTACTGCTGGTCAAGCTCGCCGACCGCCTGCACAATATGCGCACGCTGCATCACGTGCCGCCGGACAAGCGTTTGCGCATTTCCGAGGAAACCATGGATATCTATGCGCCGCTCGCCGGGCGCATGGGCATGCAGGATATGCGCGAGGAACTGGAAGGGCTGGCCTTCCGCTACATCAATCCCGAAGCTTTCAATGCCGTGACCAACCGGCTCGCCGAGCTGATGGAAAAGAACCGCAGCACGCTGACGCAGATCGAAACCGATCTTTCCAGCCTGTTCGAAAAGCGCGGCATCAAGGCCAGTGTCAAAAGCCGGCAGAAGAAGGCCTGGTCGGTGTTCCGCAAGATGGAAAGCAAGGGACTCTCCTTCGAACAGCTCTCCGACATCTTCGGCTTCCGCGTCGTCGTCGATACCGTCGCCGATTGCTACAACGCGCTTGGCATCATCCATACCACGTGGTCGATGGTGCCCGGCCGCTTCAAGGATTATATCTCGACCCCCAAGCAGAACGACTACCGGTCGATCCACACCACCATCGTCGGTCCGTCGCGCCAGCGTGTCGAACTGCAGATCCGCACCCGCGAAATGAACGACATTGCCGAATACGGCGTGGCCGCCCACTCGATCTACAAGGATCGCGGCAGCGCGCAGAACCCGCATGTCATTTCGACGGAAACCAACGCCTATGCCTGGTTGCGCCAGACCATCGAAGCCCTGGCGGAAGGCGACAATCCGGAAGAGTTTCTCGAACACACCAAGCTGGAGCTGTTTCAGGACCAGGTTTTCTGCTTCACGCCGAAGGGCCGGCTCATCGCCCTGCCGCGCGGGGCAACGCCGATCGATTTCGCCTATGCGGTGCATACCAATATTGGCGACAGCTGCGTCGGCGCCAAGGTCAATGGCCGCATCATGCCGCTGATGACCGAATTGCATAATGGCGATGAGGTCGAGATCATCCGCTCCAAGGCGCAGACACCGCCGGCCGCCTGGGAATCGGTGGTCGTCACCGGCAAGGCGCGCGCTGCCATCCGCCGTGCCACGCGCATTGCGGTGCGCAAGCAGTATTCCGGCCTCGGCACGCAGATTCTCGAGCGGGCTTTCGAGCGGGCCGGGAAAGTCTATTCGCGCG
Source organism: uncultured Phyllobacterium sp. (assembly GCF_902479695.1). Lineage (NCBI taxonomy): Bacteria > Pseudomonadati > Pseudomonadota > Alphaproteobacteria > Hyphomicrobiales > Phyllobacteriaceae > Phyllobacterium > uncultured Phyllobacterium sp. The sequence goes on from NZ_CABSQF010000013.1 coordinate 114,317, forward strand.
ATGAACTGAAGAAGGGCCTGCCGCGCCTGGCGCGCAAGGAGATCGACGATGTTCTGGCCGCCGTCGGCCGCGGGGAGTTGCCGTCCTCCGATGTCATGAAGGCGGTCTATCCGGAATATCAGGACTCCAAGCCCAAGCCGACGCAGAGCGAACGCGAGGAAGGCTGGGTCAATTTCCGCAACACGTCGGGCATGATCTTCAAGATGCCGGAAGGCAGCGACGGCGCGACGGGATGGGAGCCGGGCGGCCCGCATGCCCTGCCGATCCGCGGGGCAAGCCCCGACATGCCCGTACACTTCTCGCCGGAGGGCGCGGTGCCGGGCGACCGCATCGTCGGCATTCTCCAGCCCGGTTCGGGCATGACCATCTACCCGATCCAGTCATCGGCGCTGATGGCCTATGACGATCAGCCGGAGCGCTGGATCGACGTGCGCTGGGATATCGACGAGAGTAGGCGCGACCGGTTCCCGGCCCGCATCAACATTTCGGCGATCAATGCGCCGGGTTCCCTGGCGGAGATCGCCCAGATCATCGCGGCCAACGAAACCAATATTCACAATCTCTCCATGGTCCGCACGGCGCCTGACTTTACGCAGATGATCGTCGACCTGGAGGTCTGGGATCTGAAACATCTCAACCGGATCCTGTCGAAACTCAAGGAAAGCAAGTGCGTCAGCGACGCACAGCGCGTGAACGGATAGAGGGGCACACATGAATACGGATGAAGTTCTGCAGGTATTTCGCGAAGCAGGGGCAGTCCTCGAAGGGCATTTTATCCTGACATCGGGCTTGCGCAGCCCGACATTCCTGCAAAAGGCCCGCGTGTTCATGCATGCGGACAAGACCGAGCGCGTGTGCCGTGCGCTGGCCGACAAGATCAGGAATGCCGGTCTTGGCCCGATCGACTACGTGGTCGGACCAGCCATCGGCGGCATCATCCCGGCCTATGAAACATCGCGCCATCTCGGCGTCCCGGCCATCTGGGTCGAACGCGAGAACGGTGTGTTCCGCCTGCGCCGTTTCGAAATTGCCAAGGGCGCGCGCGTCGTCATCGTCGAAGATATCGTGTCGACGGGCTTGTCGATCCGCGAGACGGTCACCACCTTGCAGGAACTGGGCGCCGAGGTTCTGGCCGCTGCCTGCATTATCGATCGCTCCGCCGGCAAGACAGATGTCGGCGTGCCGCTGATTGCACTGGCGGAATATGAAGTCCCGGCCTATCCTGCGGACCAATTACCGCCTGAGCTTGCCGCAATTCCGCCCGTTAAGCCTGGTAGTCGTAATATTTGATTAACCAAAAGACGTGAGCGCTTGAGCCAGTTGCGCACTCGCTGGCTCCGGCGTCGAGGGACTTGAATACCAATGCTCTTCAAACGGCGTATCAAACCGGGCTTCCGTGAACGGATGCGTACTGCACTGTGGCCGCGCCGCTCGGTCGGCCGGTCGCTGCGCTATTTCGGCAAGCGTGTTCTGCGGCTGCGGGCGACCCCGCACGCCTACCCCCTACCACCGTGCGCTCCCGCACCGCCCGCACCCGTGATGGCAAAAATGGCGGCAATAACCGCCATGATAATGGAAATGACATCGAACGGGATGTTACCGGGTTTAACGCCAATAGCGGCAAGAACCAGCACCCCCAATCCGCCTGCAAAACCAATACCTATTCCCCCCAATCTGGCGCCCA
>NZ_CABSQF010000014.1:0-115432 GCF_902479695.1 uncultured Phyllobacterium sp.
ATTCCCGCCGCCCGCGACTCGGTGCGCGCCATCATGATGATCCGCGCCTATCGCATGCGCGGCCACCTGCATGCCAAACTTGATCCGCTGGGCCTGGCCGAGGTCAAGGAAGATTACAACGAGCTTTCGCCCGAGAGCTACGGCTTCTCGCCGGCCGACTATGACCGCAAGATCTTCATCGACAATGTGCTGGGGCTCGAATATGCGACGATCCCGCAGATGCTCGACATCCTGCAGCGCACCTATTGCTCGACCATCGGCGTCGAGTTCATGCACATTTCCGATCCCGTGGAAAAGTCATGGATTCAGGAACGCATCGAAGGCCCGGACAAGGGCGTCGCATTCACGCCCGAAGGCAAGAAGGCCATCCTTTCCAAGCTGGTCGAGGCTGAAGGTTTCGAACAGTTCATCGACGTCAAGTACAAGGGCACGAAGCGTTTCGGCCTTGATGGCGGTGAATCGCTGATTCCGGCCCTCGAACAGATCGTCAAGCGTGGCGGATCGATGGGCCTCAAGGAAATCGTTCTCGGCATGGCGCATCGTGGCCGCCTGAACGTGCTCAGCCAGTTCATGGCCAAGCCGCACCGCGCCATTTTCCATGAATTCAAGGGCGGCTCCTATACGCCTGACGATGTCGAAGGTTCGGGCGACGTGAAGTACCATCTGGGTGCGTCGTCGGACCGCGAATTCGATGGCAACAAGGTGCATTTGTCGCTGACCGCAAATCCCTCGCACCTCGAAATCGTCAATCCGGTTGTCATGGGCAAGGCGCGTGCCAAGCAGGATCTGCTTGCCGGCCGCGAACGTGATGATATGGTGCCTTTGTCCGAGCGCGCCAAGATCATGCCGCTGCTGCTGCATGGTGATGCTGCCTTTGCCGGCCAGGGTGTGGTTGCGGAATGTCTTGGCCTTTCCGGCCTGCGCGGGCACCGCGTTGCCGGCACGGTGCATTTCATCATCAACAACCAGATCGGCTTCACCACCAATCCGCGCCTGTCGCGTTCCTCGCCCTATCCGTCCGATGTGGCGAAGATGATCGAGGCGCCGATTTTCCACGTGAATGGCGATGATCCGGAAGCCGTGGTCTACGTGGCAAAGATTGCCACGGAGTATCGCATGACGTTCCATAAGCCCGTGGTCATCGACATGTTCTGCTACCGCCGCTTCGGCCACAATGAGGGCGACGAGCCTGCGTTCACGCAGCCGCTGATGTACAAGACGATCCGCGGCCAGAAGACCACCGTACAGCTCTATTCGCAGAAGCTGATCGATGAAGGTCTGGTCAATCCGGCGGAAGTCGATGCCATGCGTTCCGCTTGGCGCGAAAAGCTCGAACAGGAATTCGAAGCCGGACAACACTACAAGCCCAACAAGGCCGACTGGCTGGATGGCGCCTGGAGCGGTCTGCGCACGGCCGACAATGCCGACGAGCAACGCCGCGGCAAGACCGGACTCCCGTTGAAGACAGTCAAGGAAATCGGCAAGAAACTGTCCGAGGTTCCCGGCGGTTTCAATGTGCACCGGACGATCCAGCGTTTCCAGGACAACCGCGCCAAGATGATCGAGTCGGGCGAAGGGTTCGACTGGGCAATGGCCGAGGCTCTTGCCTTTGGCTCGCTGGTTATCGAAGGCCACCCGATCCGCCTTTCCGGCCAGGATGTGGAACGCGGTACGTTCAGCCAACGTCATTCGGTTCTCTATGATCAGGAAACCGAGCAGCGCTACATCCCGCTCAACAACCTGCAGAAGGGTCAGGCCATCTACGAAGTCATCAATTCGATGCTTTCGGAAGAGGCCGTGCTTGGTTTCGAATACGGCTATTCGCTGTCCGATCCGCGCGCGCTGACCCTGTGGGAAGCCCAGTTCGGCGATTTCGCCAACGGTGCCCAGGTGGTGTTCGATCAGTTCATCTCCTCGGGTGAGCGCAAGTGGCTGCGCATGTCCGGTCTCGTCTGCCTGCTGCCGCATGGCTACGAAGGCCAGGGTCCGGAACATTCGTCGGCCCGCCTCGAGCGCTATCTGCAGCTCTGTGCGGAAGACAATATGCAGGTGGCGAACTGCACCACGCCTGCCAATTACTTCCACATCCTGCGCCGCCAGATGAAGCGTGACTTCCGCAAGCCGCTGATCCTGATGACGCCGAAGTCGCTGCTGCGCCACAAGCGTGCCGTGTCTTCCATCAGCGATTTCACTGGCGATTCTTCGTTCCACCGTCTGCTGTGGGACGATGCGCAGCTGCTGAAAGATCAGCCGATCAAGCTGCAGAAGGACTCCAAGATCCGCCGTGTCGTGCTCTGCTCGGGCAAGGTCTACTACGACCTCTACGAAGAGCGCGAAAAGCGCGGCATTGATGATGTCTATCTGCTGCGCGTGGAGCAGCTGTATCCGTTCCCGGCCAAGGCGCTGATCACGGAACTGTCCCGCTTCCGCAATGCGGAGATGGTCTGGTGTCAGGAAGAACCCAAGAACATGGGTGCCTGGGCCTTCATCGACCCCTATCTGGAATGGGTTCTGGCGCATATCGATGCCAAGCATCAGCGTGTCCGCTATACCGGACGTCCTGCCGCTGCATCGCCTGCAACGGGCCTCATGTCCAAACACCTTGCACAGCTCGAAGCATTCCTTGAAGATGCCCTCGGCGCCTAAACCACAACAAACAGAAGTCATCTGAAGATCAACGGAAGAGCAAGATCATGGCAACCGAAATCCGCGTCCCAACGCTGGGCGAATCCGTTTCCGAAGCAACCATTGGCAAATGGTTCAAGAAAGTCGGCGATGCGATTGCCGTCGACGAGCCTTTGGTGGAACTCGAGACCGATAAGGTAACAATCGAAGTTCCGGCCTCCGCTGCCGGTTCCCTTGAGGAAATCACCGCCAAGGAAGGCGATACGGTCGAAGTTGGCGCCTTGCTCGGCATGATTGGCGGCGCCGGTGCCGCTTCTGCGAAAAAGGAAGAGGCCAAGCCCGAAGCTATCGCCCAGGCATCGGGTGCCGCCGGTGCGTCGTCAACGGCAGAAGCCGAGGACAAGGCTGCTCAGGTTGCCGGCAACACGCCGATCACGGAACGCAAGGAGAGCGAGATGCCCGCGTCCCCCGCAGCATCAAAGCTACTGGCGGAAAAGGGCGTTTCTGTCTCGCAGGTCGAGGGTTCGGGCAAGCGCGGCCAGGTTCTCAAGGGCGATGTCCTTGATGCTGTCGCCAAGGGCATTGCCGCACAGCCTGCCGCTGCTCCGGCCCCGCAGGCAGCGCGTCCCGCCTCTTCGGCTGATGACGCATCGCGCGAAGAACGCGTGAAAATGACCCGCCTGCGCCAGACCATTGCGCGCCGCCTCAAGGATGCCCAGAGCACGGCAGCGATGCTGACCACTTACAATGAAGTGGACATGTCGGCCGTGATGGACCTTCGTAACCGCTACAAGGAAATCTTCGAGAAGAAGCACGGCGTCAAGCTCGGCTTCATGGGTTTCTTCACCAAGGCGGTCACCCACGCACTGAAGGAAATCCCGGCGGTCAATGCCGAGATCGATGGCACTGACATCATCTACAAGAACTTTGCCCATGTCGGCGTTGCCGTCGGTACGGACAAGGGCCTCGTCGTGCCGGTCGTGCGCAATGCCGACCAGATGTCGATTGCGGAAATCGAGAAGGTCATCGGCCGTCTCGGCAGAGCTGCCCGCGATGGCGCGCTGTCCATGGCTGATATGCAGGGTGGCACCTTTACGATCTCCAATGGCGGCGTCTACGGTTCGCTGATGTCTTCGCCGATCCTCAATGCGCCGCAGTCCGGTATTCTCGGCATGCACAAGATCCAGGATCGTCCGGTTGTCGTTGGCGGCCAGATCGTTATCCGTCCGATGATGTATCTTGCCCTTAGCTACGATCATCGCATCGTTGACGGCAAGGAAGCCGTGACCTTCCTCGTGCGGGTCAAGGAAAGCCTGGAAGATCCGGAACGCCTGGTTCTCGACCTGTAAGATTGCGAAGAGCGGCCTTGCCGGCAAAGCGAGGCCGTTTTTGCAGTGTGGTGAATTGCACCGGATTGACTTAGTCTTGCGGCCCAATCACAAAATGACGTGATGAAAGGCGATTCAAAATGGCTTTTGCACCGAATTTCCCACCTGTCGAACCCCATATCTGCGTGAAAGGCGGCCTCGAAGCGATCGCCTTCTACGAAAAGGCCTTTGGTGCCGAAAATACCTTCAAGCAGCTGGCCGAGGATGGCAAACGCGTGCTGCATGCCAATCTGTCGCTGTTTGGCGGCTCGATCATGCTGCACGACGAATTCTCCGAGTACAAAAACCCGGACGGTGAGAACGATGTCATGTCGCCGGTCACCCGCGGCGGGGCGAGCATTGCGCTGAACATCAATCTCGCAAGGCCCGCCGATGTCGATGCGGCGGTGAACCGTGCGGTGGCGGCTGGTGCGGCACTGATCATGCCCGTCGAGGATACGTTCTGGAATGCCCGCTATGGCCGTATTCGTGATCCCTTCGGTCATGTCTGGGCTTTCAACGCCGCGCTTGAAGCGCCTGCCGGAGAATAGGCATGTCACATTACATGTATGAGTTCCTCGGCCTGATGGCCGTCTTCTCGATCATGATCGTCTCGCCGGGCGCTGACTTTGCCATTGTTGTGCGGCAGAGCATCGTGCATGGCCGCCGCAGCGCTATCATGACCAGCTTCGGCATCGGCGCCTCTTTGCTCTTCCATATCAGCTATACCATTCTTGGCCTTGGCCTTCTGGTGTCCAAATCACTGTTTCTCTTCGGCATGCTGAAATGGGCCGGCGCTGCCTATCTCTTTTATCTGGGCATCAAGGCCCTGCGCGCTCCCGGCATGGAAGCATCTGGGGAAGCACCTGGAGATATCGTCGATGACACCGTGGAAAAGAATATTTCCGACTGGCGTTGCTTTCTCATGGGATTTGTCACCAATGCGCTCAATCCCAAGCCGGTTCTTTTCTTCCTGTCGCTTTTTTCAGCTCTGGTCAGCCATGAAACCCCGGCGCTGGTGCAGGCAACCTATGGCCTGTTCATGGCAACCGCGCTGATTGCCTGGTTTGTTGCCGTATCGACGTTCTTCACCATGCAATCCGTACGGGATCGCTTTGTTGCGTGGGGACGCTGGTTCAACCGCGTGACCGGTGTGGTTTTCATCGGCCTCGGTATCAAGCTTGCAACGCAGCAGGCGAGCTAGGAATACCGATGACCGCATTGCTTCGCCGCCGTCCCGCAAAAAGTGTCACCCTGCTTGCAGCACTCAGCATCACCCTGTCGTCGCCAGCTTTCGCGGCGTGTTTGCAGGACCATGCGGTCTATACGGATCGGGACGATGATTATACGCTGACTTTCAAAAGCGTTCCCGACGATGGCGCGGCGGTCACCTCCGATGAATTCACGATTAAGATGAATGACAGCGATCTGAAGATGGATGGTGTTGTCATGTGGAACATGGATGGCGGTAGGCCCAATGCCACCATCAGATACAAATGCCCGGCGGGCGATGCGACAGGTGCAGAGCTGCAACAATGCACTGTCTGGAAAGGCGTGGTTTATGCCTTGAAGGAAGGTGCTGATGCCGAGCTCCTGCCAAAGGCCAAGGAGCCTTCGGCCCAGGCACTGCTCTTGCCTGATTTTTCCGGCGCCATGAGCAGCTTCAATTTCAAACTTGAAAAACCCTTGGAGGCTTTCCCGTGGGAAGTCTTCCGTTTCAAAGAATGCGTGCCCGAACAATAGTTTCGCGTTGCGTCAGAACAGAAGGATTGAATCATGTCATATGACGTCGTCATCATCGGAACAGGCCCTGGCGGCTATGTCTGTGCGATCAAGGCTGCACAGCTCGGCCTGAAGACCGCGGTGATCGAAAAGCGCGATACATTTGGCGGCACCTGCCTCAATATCGGTTGCATTCCATCCAAGGCATTGCTGCATGCTTCGGAAGTCTTCCATGAGGCTGGCCACACCCATGCAAAACTGGGCGTCGAGGTTGGCACGCCAAAGCTCAACTTGAAGGCGATGCTTGCCCATAAGGACGCAACGGTTGAGTCCAATGTCAGCGGCGTAGCCTTCCTGTTCAAGAAGAACAAGATCGACACCTTCAAGGGGACCGGCAAGGTTGTGGCGGCAGGTAAGGTGTCCGTCACCGGCGACGATGGTAAGGTGCAGGAAATCGAGGCGAAGAACATTGTCATCGCCACCGGTTCCGATGTCGCCGGCATTCCGGGTGTCGATGTCAAGTTCGATGAAAAAATCATTGTATCTTCGACCGGCGCACTGGATTTCGACAAGGTTCCGGAAAATCTGATTGTTGTTGGCGGCGGCGTCATCGGGCTTGAGCTGGGCTCGGTCTGGGCACGCCTCGGCGCCAAGGTTACCGTTGTCGAATATCTCGACAAGATTCTTGGACCGATGGATGGTGAAGTATCGCGCCAGTTCCAGCGCATGCTGGAGAAACAGGGAATCGCATTCAAGCTTGGCGCCAAGGTGACGGGCGTCGAAAAGTCCGGCAAGGGAGCCAAGGTGACGTTCGAGCCGGTCAAGGGCGGTGAAGCCCAGACCATTGCGGCTGATGCCGTTCTCGTATCCACCGGTCGCCGCCCCTACACGGACGGTCTCGGGCTCAAGGAAGCAGGTGTTGCCGTTGATGATCGCGGACGGGTGGCAATCAATGACCATTGGCAGACCAACGTCGCGGGTATCTACGCGATCGGCGACGTCGTCCAGGGCCCGATGCTGGCACACAAGGCCGAAGACGAAGGCATTGCCGTTGCCGAGATTCTGGCCGGACAGGCGGGACATGTGAATTTCGATGCCATTCCGAGTGTCGTCTATACGCAACCGGAAGTGGCTTCGGTCGGAAAAACCGAAGAAGAGTTGAAGGCAGCCGGTATCGAGTACAAGGCCGGAAAGTTTCCGTTCACAGCCAATGGCCGTGCCCGCGCCATGCTGCAGACGGATGGCTTTGTCAAAATCCTCGCGGACAAGGCGAGCGATCGTGTGCTCGGCGTTCACATTGTCGGTTTTGGCGCCGGCGAGATGATCCACGAAGCAACGGTCCTGATGGAATTTGGCGGTTCGTCAGAGGATCTGGCACGGACAACCCATGCCCATCCGACAATGTCCGAAGCCGTCCGCGAAGCTGCCCTGGCAACCTTCGCCAAGCCAATTCATATGTAATCTCCAAGCACGAAAATGAGAAAAAGGCCCGAAATTTCGGGCCTTTTTGGTTTCGAAGGCACTTTGGAACTAGTTGTTGCTTGGGGCCGAATTGGCGGGAGCGGGCGCTGCAGGTGCAGGCGCCTGCGTTGTTGGTGCTGCCGGTTCCGGGCCATCCATGGTCGAACTGTTGTTCAGATAATAATAACCGCCGATAATCAGCGCTGCGATCAGAATACCTGCGATCAGAAAGCCGCTGCCGCCTGAGGGAGCCGCGTCGGGCTCACGATCGGACTGCGTATCCACCGGACGCCGCAAATTAGGATCATAGGTCATCATGTCCTCCGTCACACTCTTTGCATTCAGAATAATAAACGGCTCAGAACAGCCTGGGTTCCGAAATCGCCCGTCATCTGGCTGACCAGCCTTATATAAGGGCTTGGAATCACTCTGCCAGATGTGACAAAATTTAAGGTTATTGCGCCTCGACCGTAAAGCCCTTGCTGCGCAGCAGAGCCACCAGCCCCTTTTCTCCGGGAAGATGCAAGGCTCCCACCGCTATAAAGGCATTGCCCTTGTCGATGATTGGAACCGCATGTTCCGCCATGACGCGGTTGCGAGCATTGACCATCTTTTCCTCGAACGCGGCATAGTTTTCACCGCTCGCCGTGCCATCGGGAGAGATGGACCGTATCACCGGGAAAATCATGGCTACGTCGCCCCGGGTGTAAAGCAAGGTCATGGTTTCAAACATGTCGGGTAGTTTCGGCGCAAGTGTCAGTGTCTCGACAAGTCCCTCGACATGGAATTTCAGCGGCAGGGATGCCATGGCGCTGAGCTGATCCTTGATGGTTTCAAGCCCCGTGACAGCCTTGCCCTGTGCCTTGGCGTCCTGGGCGAGCTTGACGTCGAGGAAGGCTGTGCCGCTTTTGCTGCGCGTCAGCTCGCAGGGAGGCATGGCCAGCATGCTTGTCACGATCCATGGCTGCATCTTGTTGAGCGCCGTCAACGACAGGCCGCGTGCGGCAAGGCCCGCTTTTACACCCTCGAGCTTGTCAGCTGGAATGAGCTTCTCCAGCGTGTTCTCATCGGTGAACATCATCAATCCCGGATCCTGCGCCATGACTTTCAAGGGCGCTTTCGGATCAAGCACCTCATCGGTTTCAATGACGACCGTTGCCGCCCCCTGATAGGCTGTTTGAGCCGCGTCTGAAAGCTTGAGCACGCGCGGATCTGTCAAATGCATGGTGCCAAAGAGCCAGGAAGGTTTGGTTCCCGGCTTTCCAATCTTCCAAAGGATGCCTTTGCCGTTCACCGTTGCGGCTGCTTCCTTGCGCAAGGCGGCCAGCTTTGCGGGGTCCGACTTGGCCATTTCGGCGACGAGATCGCGTCCGCCACAGGAGGCATCCTCCGCACGGGCGCGGGTTGCGCCAAACGCCACGACAAGAAATGAGGCGAGCAGAATCCAGCTCAGAAAAGCCAGGAGCCTCAGTGCGCTCTCAGCAATGCGATCAAGAGAAGTGGTGGGGCCGGAATGGGTCATCATCAATGCATACATAGGGTTTGACAAAAAGGCGTTAAAGCTAGTGGAACGAATTTGACATTCGCATCTCATTTGACATCACGCGCAACAAGCGAATGTCAGAATCGGACCACTAGTCTGCAGATTGTTTGTTACAATCCATATGGTGTTCAGGCGCGGGGATGTGCCTTGTCGTAGATTTCCATCAGTCTGTCGGTATCAACGCCGGTATAGACCTGCGTCGTTGACAGGCTTGCATGGCCGAGCAGTTCCTGGATCGTGCGCAAATCGCCGCCGCGCCCGAGCAAATGGGTCGCGAAGGAATGGCGCAGAGCATGCGGCGTCGCGGTCTCCGGCAGGCCGAGCGCGCCGCGCATTTTCTGCATGTCGCGCTGGATGATGGCCGAATGCAGTTCCCCACCCCGCGCGCCGCGAAACAGCGGCTTGCCCGCTTCCAGTTCGTAGGGGCAGAGCGTGCGGTATTCCTCCACCGCCCGGTGGACTATGGGCAGGAGCGGCACCATGCGTGTCTTGCCGCCCTTGCCGGTGATGGGGATGGAACGCGCCGAGGCATCACGCAAGGCGGCGCCGTCCAGGTTGAGTGCTTCTGAAATGCGCAGGCCGCAACCGTAGAGCAGGGTCAGCACCGCCGCATTGCGCGCGGCAATCCAGGGTTCCTCATTGAGCTGTTCGCCTTTTTCCACCACGCGGCGCGCATCGATGGCCGTCAGTGGCTTTGGCAGGGATTTCGGTTGCTTCGGCGCGCGCATGGCAATGGAAGCTGCCGCATTGGCCATGCCCTGCTTTTCCAGATGGCGCAGAAACGAACGAATGCCCGCAAGACCGCGCCCGAGCGTGCGCGCACCGGCACCATCATTCCGCCGCCGCGCCAGGTAGGATCGCAGATCGGCAATCCGCAGGGCTGCCACGTCCTTCAGGGATGGCGGCTCAGCGAGATGACCGGTGAGAAACTGGAAGAACTGACGGGTGTCGCGCTCATAGGCTTCCAGCGTGTTGGCCGCCAGACGCCGGGTGTTTTTCAGTGATCTGAGCCATTCTTCCCGCGCCGCGATGAGGTCTGGCCGGGCCGAAACAAGAAACTCGGCATTCTGGGGCTGCGCCACCATTGCCATACTCCTTACCGTGTATCGGGGTAGACCATGCCACGACAGTCCTTACGGAGTCGTTTCGCTTTCCCTTGAGGGCTGATCCTTCGCACTTGGCGTTTGGCCAAAGACAGAGTAATTCGTCGGGAAGAGAAGATAGGAATGGAACAGCCCGATGGCAAAATTGAATGATCCAGTGCAACTCGCCGTTATCGGTGCAGCGCACGGAACGCGCGGCGAAGTGCGGGTCAAGACGTTTACCGGTGATCCGCTGGCACTGGCCGATTATGGCCTGCTTTACGATGTGACCGGCAGAAGCTTCGAGATTCTGGCTATCCGCCCGGCCAATACGGTTGTCGTTGTGCGGTTCCGCGGGGTCAATGACCGCAACATGGCCGAAGCGCTGAACGGCACGACGCTGTTTATCGACCGCTCGCAGCTGCCGGAAGAGCTTGAGGAAGACGAGTTCTATCATGCCGACCTGATCGGGCTCGATGCCGTCGACGCAACAGGCAATCCCTATGGCAAGGTCTCGGCCATGTTCAATTTCGGTGGCGGTGATCTCATCGAGTTAACTATACCGGGACGCCGGCCGATGCTGATTCCGTTCACCCAGGCCGCCGTGCCGCATATCGACATCAAGGCTGGACAGGTTGTTATCGATCCCGCGGCAGCCGGGCTTATTGCTGACGAGAACGAAGAAGAGGACCGGCGCAGGCAGCTGGGTGGTGATAGCGGGAAAGAGCGGCCATGAGCGGCAAGGCTGCCGGTTTCCGTGCGACGGTGCTGACGCTCTATCCGGAAATGTTCCCCGGGCCGCTCGGCGTCTCTCTCGCCGGAAAGGCATTGGCCGATACGGCATGGTCGCTTGAAACCGTACAGATTCGCGATTTCGCCACGGATCGGCACCGTATGGTTGACGACACGCCCGCTGGCGGCGGGGCTGGCATGGTGATGAAGGCAGATGTCCTGGCGCGTGCCGTCGATGTGGTGGCGGATGAGCGGCCGCGGCTCTTCATGAGCCCCCGCGGCAAGCCGCTGAGCCAGGAACGCGTGCGCGAACTTGCTGCGGGCCCAGGTGCAATCATTCTGTGCGGCCGGTTCGAAGGCGTCGACGAACGGTTGATCGAAGCGCGCGGCTTTGAAGAAGTTTCAATCGGCGATTACATCCTTTCCGGCGGTGAGACGGCAGCTATCGTTGTTCTCGATGCGATCGTTCGCCTTTTGCCCGGTGTGATGGGCAATGCCCAGTCGGGTGAAACGGAGAGTTTTGAGACCGGGTTGCTGGAGCATCCGCAATACACCAAGCCGCAGGAGTGGGAAGGGCGCCGCATTCCCGACGTGCTTCTCTCCGGCAACCACGGGGCCATTGAGAAATGGCGCAGGGCCGAAGCGGAAAAACTGACGCAGGAACGGCGTCCGGACCTGTGGGATCGTTATCCGCAGGCCAGGAAGCCGCGTAAATAACAGGATCAGGACAATGCAGTTTCGCAGCGGTGATGCAGGGGATGTGCCTGCTGTCCAGGCCATTGAACGGGCGTCCGCGGTGCGATTCCGTACGGTCGGCATGGAAGACATCGCCAATGACGATCCTACATCCGCGTCCCTTCTGTTTGAACGGATAAGTCAGAATCGCCTTCTTGTTGCGGTTGACAATCGGCCGGTCGCCTTCGTGATTTTTGATGTGGTTGATGATCATCTCTATATCGAACAGATCGATGTGGATCCGGCCCATGCCGGCAAACGCATCGGATCGGCACTGATCGGGCTGGTGGAGGATCGTGCCCGGAAAGAGGCCAGGATGGGGCTGTTGTTATCCACATTCCGGGATGTTCCGTGGAATGCGCCCTATTACCGGCGGCTTGGATTCACCGATATTCCCGATGATGCTCTCAGTGCTGCGCTGGTGCATATCCGCCGGGATCACATTGAAAGGGGCCTTGACGAGACACAACGGGTTTTCATGCGGAAACCGCTTCGGCTCGACTCGGGTGGCAATCAGCGCTAAAAAGAATCGCTGCCAGAGGTGACAAACGGACTTTTATGGTGTATCTGGCCGCGAACTCGGGAAAATCCCAAGTCCGATAATCAATGGATGGTGAATTCGCTCCTGCCTCCTCAGAGGCATAGACATGCGGCCAGGATGCTGCATTGCAAGTGTTGAGCGCTCTGGCTGTTTGAAAAAGAAAAGGATGAAGACGATGACCGTCGATATTATTCGTCAGCTCGATCTCGAACAGAGAGCAAAAATCGAAGCCAAGCGCGTGCTTCCGGATTTCAAGCCAGGCGACACAGTCCGCGTTAATGTTCGCGTGACGGAAGGTACACGTACCCGCGTTCAGGCTTATGAAGGCGTCTGCATTGCCCGCAACGGCGCTGGCATCAACGAGAACTTCACAGTTCGCAAGATTTCCTACGGCGAAGGCGTTGAACGCGTATTCCCGATCATTTCCCCGCTGGTTGAAGGCGTAGAGATCGTCCGTCGCGGCAAGGTTCGCCGCGCGAAGCTCTACTACCTGCGCGGCCTGACCGGTAAGGCTGCCCGCATTGTCGAAAAGAAAGACAACCGCAAGGGCAAAGCCGCTGTTCCGGTCACCGGTACAGCCGAAAAGGTAACGGAAGAAACCGTTGCCAAGGCACCCGCTGCTGAATAAGCGCGATTGTTTTGAGTTTGAAAAGGCGGTCTTCGGACCGCCTTTTTTGTTTCCGGCAAGGCTGTTTCCGCTTCCTTGCCCGGTTGAAAAAATCGTGCTTGCGCGATAGCGAATAAAGCAGTTGCATGCCGTTCGGGGATTGACGGGGCCTTCATAAAATGAAATTTGTGCTTCGCTTGATCAAAACGCAATATTAGAGGTCTGACATGAACTTGCGATCCGTTTTTCTGGCGGGGCTAGCACTCGCCATGGTTCCATTTTCCGCACTGACGGCTCCCCTTCCCGACCTTGGCGGCAAGAAAGTTGCTGTTGTGACGGAAAATGCCTATCCGCCGCTGCAGTTTGTCGATCCCAAAACCGGCAAGCCGGTCGGCTGGGAATATGATGCCATGAATGAAATCGCCAAACGGTTGAATTTCAAAGTGGAATATCTGAATACCAGCTGGGATGCGATGATTCAGGCCGTGGCCGACAATCAGTACCAGATCGGCATGACCGGCATCACCATCAATGATGAGCGCAAGCAGAAGGTGGATTTTTCCGAACCCTACATGCGTTCCGAGCAATTCATGCTGGTTCGCGCTGATGAAAAGCGCTTTTCCGATGCAAAGACCTTTGGCGAAATTAAAGACGGTCTCGTCGGCGCCCAGCCGGGTACAACCAATTTCTACGTGGCCGTCTACAATCTGCTTGACGGTAACGAGCAAAATCCGCGTATCAAGCTGTTCGAAACGTTTGGCGCGACGATCCAGGCTCTCAAGACCGGCGACGTTGACGTGGTCTTGACTGACAGTACGGCGGGCAAGGGCTATGTGGATGCGTCCGGCGGCGCGCTGAAGCTCGTTGGCGGCCCGTTGGGGGCTGAGGATTTCGGCTTCATCTTCGCCAAGGGCTCGGATCTCGTTGGTCCGGTAAATGCGGCCATCGAAGTCTTGAAGGCCGACGGCACGTTCGACGCCCTCAACAAAAAGTGGTTCCTCGACTACAAGCTCGGCCAGTAGGCGGCGGGTTGTCAGTTCCCTCACAGAACAGAAGTCCTTTCGTCAGGAAGGACTTCCCCTGGTGGCTGGCCGTTGCCGCGGCCATCGCTGTTGTGCTCGGCATAGCCATCCTGGTCAGCGATATCTACGGGCAGGTGTTCTCCACGGTCTCGCAGGGCATCTGGATCACCGTCTGGGTCTCGCTCCTGGCATTTCTGCTCGCATCGGGGCTCGGCCTTCTGCTCGCGCTGATGAGTCTCTCGGAACATATCGTCCTGCGGCAGACCGCCCGGTTCTACGTCGAAATCGTTCGCGGAATTCCTCTGCTGGTTCTCCTGTTCTACATCGCCTTTGTTGGTGCGCCGGCAGTTGTCGCCCTGTGGAATTTCCTCACCCATCCGCTTCAGAGCGCCGGCCTGTTCGAGCCCTTGCAGGTGCGGGATTTTTCACTTCTGTGGCGGGCGATCATTGCCCTGACACTTGCCTATGCGGCATTTTTGGCAGAAATTTTTCGCGCCGGGATCCAGGCCGTCGACGCGGGACAGATCGAGGCGGCCAAGTCACTCGGGCTGAAACGGTTCCAGCGCTTCCGGCTGATCGTGATGCCCCAGGCATTGCGTACCATCCTGCCGCCCTATGGCAACGACTTCATCTCGATGGTGAAGGACTCGTCGCTTGTATCGGTGCTTGGCGTCGTCGACGTGACGCAAATGGGCAAGGTCTATGCCTCGGGTTCGTTCCGCTTTTTCGAAACCTATTCCGTCGTTGCCTATGTCTACCTGATCCTGACGATCAGCCTGTCCCTGGGCCTGCGTTGGCTTGAAGCGCGGCTGAATGATCGGACCTGAGCTGCGCGTGACTCATAACGATGCCGGGAGAATCGCTTCAAAATCATGGAGAATCGGGCGCCGGTCGCGGCGCTTTGTCGCCGAAATATTACTTTTATCGCTTGTTTCTTGACGTAAGTGGGTACCGAGTGCATATGTCCACGACATAATCTTACAGCACCTACCATTGCCGAGGATATCGCGATGACTGCGCCACGTACACTCTATGACAAGATCTGGGATGATCATCTGGTTGATCAGCAGGACGATGGCACCTGCCTTCTCTATATTGATCGTCACCTTGTGCATGAAGTGACCAGCCCGCAGGCTTTCGAAGGCTTGCGCCTTACCAACCGCAAGGTTCGCCACCCGGAAAAGACACTGGCTGTCGTCGACCATAATGTGCCGACCTCGCCGGATCGCATCAACGGCATCAAGAACGAGGAAAGCCGTATCCAGGTCGAAGCATTGGCCAAGAATGCTGCGGATTTCGGCGTTGAATATTATTCCGAGAAGGACATCCGCCAAGGCATCGTCCACATCATCGGACCGGAGCAGGGGTTCACGCTTCCGGGCATGACCATCGTGTGCGGCGACAGCCATACATCGACGCATGGTGCCTTCGGTGCGCTTGCCCATGGCATCGGCACGTCGGAAGTCGAGCACGTGCTGGCAACGCAGACGCTGATCCAGTCAAAGGCCAAGAACATGCTGGTGCGTGTTGATGGCGTTCTGCCGGTCGGCGTCACCGCCAAGGACATCATCCTTGCCATCATCGGCGAGATCGGCACCGCTGGCGGCACCGGCTATGTCATCGAGTATGCCGGCGAAGCCATCCGCGCGCTGTCGATGGAAGGCCGCATGACGATCTGCAACATGTCGATCGAAGGCGGTGCCCGCGCAGGCCTGATTGCGCCTGACGAAACAACCTTTGCCTATGTGAAGGACAAGCCGCGCGCCCCGAAGGGTGAAGCGTTCGATCAGGCGGTCGAGTACTGGAAGACACTGA
Organism: uncultured Phyllobacterium sp.; assembly: GCF_902479695.1. NCBI lineage: Bacteria > Pseudomonadati > Pseudomonadota > Alphaproteobacteria > Hyphomicrobiales > Phyllobacteriaceae > Phyllobacterium > uncultured Phyllobacterium sp. The sequence continues at coordinate 15,253 of NZ_CABSQF010000014.1, forward strand.
AGTCCGACGAGGGCGCCCATTTCGATAAGGTGGTCGTGCTCAATGCCGCGGACCTGCCGCCCATCGTTTCCTGGGGCTCGTCGCCGGAAGATGTGATCTCGATTACCGGTGCGGTGCCTAATCCTGACGAAATCACCGACGAGAACAAACGTACATCGAAATGGCGTGCACTGGACTACATGGGTCTGAAGCCGGGCACACCGATGACCGAGATCAAGCTTGATCGGGTCTTTATCGGCTCGTGCACCAACGGCCGCATCGAGGATCTGCGTGCAGTCGCCAAGGTTGTCGAAGGCCGCAAGGTTGCGGAAACGGTCGATGCCATGATCGTTCCGGGTTCGGGTCTGGTCAAGGAGCAGGCGGAAGCGGAAGGCCTCGACAAGATTTTCAGGGCTGCCGGTTTTGACTGGCGCGAGCCGGGCTGCTCGATGTGTCTTGCCATGAATGACGACCGGCTGAAGCCGGGCGAGCGCTGTGCGTCCACGTCGAACCGTAATTTCGAGGGCCGTCAGGGTTTCAAGGGCCGTACGCATCTTGTTTCGCCGGCCATGGCGGCCGCGGCCGCAATCGCCGGTCATTTCGTCGATATTCGCGAGTGGAAATAGGCTTCGCGCCATCTCCTGTGTAACTCCATAAAAACGGGGCCACTGGCCCCGTTTTTTATAACCTTTTTTACCGCGCATTCTCGCCGGAAGGCGGATTAGCTCAGTGTTGTCGTGAAGGCCGGATCGCCGCGCAGCGTGTTGCTTACGGTGCAAATCTCGTTTTCCGCGGCCTCGACGATCGCATGCTTTGTGGCGTCATCAATATCGCCGGTGATGGTGAAGGCTATATGGAAACGGTCAACGCGCGACAGACCGTCCTTGGCCTTGTCGCCCGTAACATGCGCTTGAACCGCCTCCAGCTTGTCGGCAACGCCGAGCCGCGACGCCGCCATTTTGGCGCTGAGCACCAGGCAGGCGGAAAGCGATGCGTAGAGCAGATCAAGGGGCGCAAAACCCTGCTCCGAAACCGCGTGAGCGACGTTCAGTACGCCGCCTGTATGGGATGTGACAACGGGTTGACCGCCTCGCTCCAGAACGGCCGTGGCGCCGACATCCCGTGTTCTTACCCTGAGTTCAGCCATTGGATCGTCTCCCTTTACATCTTGGTCAGCCGCGGCCGCGATAGGTGGGAACGCCCTGGTCCGGCAGCCACAGACCCTCCGGTACCGGCCCGGTCTGCCAGAAGACATCGATGGGGATACCGCCGCGCGGATACCAGTAACCGCCGATGCGCAGCCAGAGCGGCTTGACCGCTTCCACGATGCGTTTGCCGATATTCACGGTGCAATCCTCGTGAAAGGCGCCGTGGTTGCGGAAGCTGGTCAGAAAAAGCTTCAGCGACTTGGATTCGACCAGGGCCTGGTCCGGCGCGTAATCGATAACCAGATGGCCGAAATCCGGCTGGCCGGTCACGGGACACAGCGAGGTGAATTCCGGGCAGGTGAAGCGTGCCAGAAACAGTGTCCCCGCCTGCGGGTTGGGGACAGCGTCGAGCAAGGCTTCATCGGGATGATGCGGGATGGGAACATCCTTGCCCAGCATCGTTGCCTGTTCTGCGTAATGACTCATGCCGCTTCCTCCACTGTTTCAAACTCGCCCTGATATTCACAGCCTTCACCGCAGCTGTCGCGGTAAATGCCGATCTCGGCAAGCGCCGGAAGGTCCGGTGCAATACGCCGCCACAGCCATATGGCGATGGTTTCAAGCGTCGGCAACTCCAGTCCGGCAATTTCGTTGAGATAGCGATGATCCAATGCGTCTTTTGCGCTGTCGACCGTGGTCTTGACGGCGCCAAGATCGGCGATCAGTCCGGTTTTGGGGTCCGGCCGGCCCTGCAGGCTGACACGGACGCGAAAACTATGTCCGTGCAGGCGCTGGTTGACATGCCCGTCCGGAAAAGAGTGCGGCAGATGGTGAGCCGCTTCAAAATTGAAGTCGATAAAGATTCTCATGGTTTTTCCCGTCAGCTCTGGCGCAATACAGGCGCCCGCCAAAAAAGCCTGCCCTCAGGGCAAGCCGATCAGTTTATGTGTCTGCGTGCTCAGCCGCCAAAGCGGATGGGCGAGGCAATAGGCCGCTGCAGATGCCACATGCCGGGCGGTTTGCGCCGGATCACCGATGACGTCAAGAGGCTGCAAATAGAAATGCTGAAAGGAAAGGCGTTCGAAACGGGCCGGATCGGTCTGGGCTTCCGCCTGGGGATAGACAAGCTTGAGCTCGTGACCGCTGGTCTGGACAAGTGTGGTATCGGCCTTTGGCGACACGCAAATCCAGTCAATGCCAGCAGGCGCTGCAATCGTGCCGTTGGTCTCGACGCCGACTTCGAAGCCTCTCGCGTGGAAGGCGTCGATCAACGGCTTGTCCAGCTGCAGCAGCGGTTCGCCGCCGGTGCAGATGACATAGGGCTTGCCCTTGGAGCGAGCGCTTTTTGGCCAGGCGTCGGCAACGGCATCGGCAAGCGCGTCGGCGGTTTTGAACTTGCCGCCGCCGGGACCATCCACGCCAACGAAATCCGTATCGCAGAACCGGCACTGGGCGTCCGCCCGGTCGCGTTCAAGCCCGGACCAGAGATTGCATCCGGCAAAGCGCATGAACACCGCGGCGCGGCCGGTATGGTTGCCCTCGCCCTGCAGCGTCAGATAAATTTCCTTGACGGCGTAAGTCATGCGGCTTCCGCCTTGAATTTGGACCAGCCGCCGGAACGCAGGGCGCAGGCCGGGCAGGTGCCGCAGCCATAGCCCCAGGCATGGCGGGCCGAGCGGTCGCCGAGATAGCAGGTGTGGGTGTTTTCAATGATCATATCGAGCAGCGGTTCGCCGCCTATGTCGCGAGCCAGTGCGAAGGTTTCAGCCTTGTCCAGCCACATCAGCGGGGTTTCGATGGTGATGCGGCGGTCCAGTCCCAGTGAAAGGGCGACCTGTTGCGCCTTGAGCGTGTCGTCGCGGCAGTCGGGATAGCCGGAATAGTCCGTCTCGCACATGCCGCCGACGATGACGCGCAATCCGCGCCGGTAGGCGAGGGCAGCGGCAAGCGTGAAAAACAAAAGGTTGCGGCCGGGCACGAATGTGTTGGGCAGGCCGTTCTCTGCCATCTCGATGGCAATGTCTTCGGTCATCCCGGTGGCGCCGAGCTGGCCGATGACGCCGGCATCGAGCCGGTGATCGTCGCCAAGGCGTTCCGACCAATCGGGAAACCGGTGGATCACTTCGGCGCGGAAATCATTGCGCACGTCCAGTTCCACCCTGTGGCGTTGGCCATAGTCGAAGCCGACCGTCTCCACCCGGTCAAACCGGGAGAGCGCCCAGGCAAGACAGGTTGCAGAATCCTGCCCGCCGGAAAAAAGGACGAGTGCGCCATCAGCATTACGAGCCATGAATGAACCTCTTCAATGAAGCGGCCCCCTTACAGGGCGCGGACCAGCGAGGCAAATCAAATGTGGGCTATTGGCAGCCTGGAAGCCCGAGAATGGGCGTTTCGCCACGGTTGATACCATACATGTAGCCGCGACCGCGCACGACAATCGGGCCATCACAGCGTGTGTTGGGTGGCGGAATAACCCCCACGACATAGGGATCGCCGGGTGGAGAGATGATCGCCGGTCCCTTGGCCCGCTTGTAGACGGCAACCTTCTTGCGGAGTTCGCGGGCGAGCCTGTCCGATTTGGCGGCTGTCGCGCCGACAAAGATCATCTTCGGTCCATTGGGGTCCTGCACGATGATGTTGCCATATTCGTCGCCATAGGCATCACGCAGGTTGATGTCGTAGGCAGCAGCGCTGTGCGTGGCTGCGACAACAGTCAGGCCCGACAACAAAAGTGCGGCCGTGTGTTTGCGGAAGGCGAACATGGACAAGCTCCTTGGTTGAATGGGCTGCAGCAGTCCAAGCATTAACCTTTTATTAACGCTTGTCATCCGTCAAAACGCCTTTGAATCGATTTTTGCTGCGGTCCGCCGGTTGACGTGCGGTGCGCAATCAACCAATCCTCAACACAGCGAGGCAGCCGGAAGTGCTGCCGGAGTGAAAGGGATGATGCGACCATGACGACAAAGAGCCCGGATGAACACGCCGTCGACATTTCTCTGCTGCATCTGAACGATGCCCACGAGTTCGCACCTCTTCTGGCCAGCTATGCCCAGGCGCTGAAGCGCGGCGCACCCCGCCGCCCGGACGATTACTACGCGGAAAACCTGTTGCGGGACCGTGCCGCGGAGATCGCCGGAGCGCGACTCGACGGCCATCTGGTGGGCTTTGTGATTTTCTATGATCTGCCCGAGCCTGTCTCCGGCATGCGTGCCGGGCAGGTGGATCATATCTATGTGCATCATGACCATCGCGGTAAGGGTATCGCCAAAGCGCTGATCGATGTTCTCGCCGACAAGGCGGAAGAACGCGGCTGGACAAAACTGTCACTCAACGCGCCGCGTCTGCCGGAAGATGGCCGCAAACTGTACGAACAGATTGCGGCGCCTGCCGACTGGACCAGTTTCATCATCCGTTTTGGCAATCAGTAGAACGGACCTGCCCCAGCGCCCTGAAGATACGCGGGACATCCTGGGAACGACTCGGAATGTCTCGTTCGCGTTGCACAATTGAGGGGCGCGACACGCTGAAACCGGTTAAACCGGACAGACTCACTCAAATAAAATTGATTGCCGATTTGACGTGAAATACGGGCCTTTGGGGCTCTCTGTGGCGCTTTAAACGATTGAATTTTCTAAAGAAACCTTATGGACTTGCGTTTGTTGCCAATTCGCCGCATGAGGGGGGTGAATGGGCCTTTGACGCAGTGCAAAAACGGGACTAAAACCCTTCTAAATTTGCCTCTATCCAGCCTTTCGGCCCTGCCCGTCAATCAAGGTTCAAATGGCGCGGCGCTTATCATTGGGGACGCTATGAGCAAGACAAACCTGCATGCAAACCGGCCGCTGTCGCCGCATTTGCAAATCTACAAACCAATTCCCACCATGGTCATGTCCATCGTTCACCGCATCACCGGCGGCGCGCTGTATTTCGGCACGCTGCTGGTTGCCTGGTGGTTGATCGCGACCGCGACCAGCGAGAGCCAGTTCAACGTTGTCAGCTGGGTGTTCGGTTCGTGGATCGGTCTTCTCGTCCTGCTCGGCTACACCTGGGCGCTTGTTCATCACATGATCGGCGGTATTCGCCATCTCATCTGGGATACGGGCCGCGGACTCGACAAGAACACCACCACGAAGATGGCCATCGCCTCACTCGTTCTCTCCATCGCGTTGACGATCCTGATCTGGATCGCGGCGTTCACGGTTTTGTAAAGGAGGCGGGACAATGAGTGAAATGCGTACACCGCTCAAGAAAGTCCGCGGACTGGGTTCCGCACACGAAGGGACCGAGCATTTCTGGCGCCAGCGGCTGACAGCCGTTGCCAACGTGCCGCTTATGCTGTTTTTCATCGGCCTGATCATTTACCTGCATCGCGCAAGCTATGCGGAAACCCGGGCTGCTCTTTCCCACCCGCTGACCGGGCTGGTGCTGTTGATGGTGATCATTTCGGGTCTCTATCATATGCGCCTCGGCATGCAGGTCATCATCGAAGACTACGTAACCAGCGAAGGCAAGAAGATCGCCTGTCTGATGCTCAATACGTTTTTCACCCTTGTGGTGGGCGTTGCCTGCGTCTTTGCGATCATCAAGCTGAGCTTCGGAGGCTAATCTTGGCAACTACAGACAAGAACGGGACCGCCGGCAAAGACGGCAAGGCCTATACATTCGTTGACCACAAATTCGATGTGGTTGTGGTGGGCGCCGGCGGCGCCGGTCTGCGCGCGACGCTGGGTATGGCCGAGCAAGGCTTGAAGACAGCCTGCATCACCAAGGTTTTCCCGACCCGCTCGCACACCGTTGCGGCACAGGGTGGTATCGCTGCTTCCCTGAGCAATATGGGCCCCGACTCGTGGCAGTGGCACATGTACGACACCGTCAAGGGGTCGGACTGGCTCGGTGATACGGACGCCATGGAATATCTCGCGCGTGAAGCACCGGCTGCGGTCTATGAGCTTGAGCATTACGGCGTGCCGTTCTCGCGCACCGAAGCGGGCAAGATTTACCAGCGGCCCTTCGGCGGCCACATGATGAACTATGGCGATGGTCCGCCCGTACAACGCACCTGCGCGGCTGCTGACCGTACGGGTCACGCCATCTTGCATACGCTGTATGGCCAGAGCCTGCGCCACAATGCGCAGTTCTTCATCGAATATTTCGCGCTGGATCTCATTCAGGATGCGGATGGCACGATCACCGGTGTCGTCGCCTGGAACCTCGATGACGGCACGATCCATCGTTTTGCTGCCAAGATGGTGGTGCTGGCAACGGGCGGCTATGGCCGGTCCTACTTTTCGGCAACGTCAGCCCATACCTGCACCGGTGACGGTGGCGGCATGGTGGCGCGCGCCGGTCTGCCGCTGCAGGATATGGAATTCGTTCAGTTCCATCCAACCGGCATTTACGGTGCCGGCTGCCTGATTACCGAAGGCGCACGCGGCGAAGGCGGCTATCTCGTCAACTCCGAGGGCGAGCGCTTCATGGAGCGCTATGCGCCATCGGCCAAGGATCTGGCGTCACGCGACGTGGTTTCGCGCTGCATGACCCTGGAAATCCGCGAAGGCCGCGGTGTTGGCAAGAACAAGGATCACATCTTCCTGCATCTCGACCATCTCGATCCGGCCGTGCTGCACGAGCGTCTGCCCGGTATTTCCGAATCGGCCAAGATTTTTGCCGGTGTGGATCTGACCAAGGAACCGATCCCGGTCCTGCCGACGGTTCACTACAACATGGGCGGCATTCCAACCAACTACTGGGGTGAAGCGCTCAATCCGACCAAGGATAATCCGGACCGCATCCAGCCGGGCCTGATGGCTGTCGGTGAAGCGGGCTGTGCTTCGGTGCATGGCGCCAACCGGCTTGGCTCGAACTCGCTGATCGATCTGGTGGTCTTCGGCCGTGCGGCTGCCATTCGTGCCGGTCAGGTTATCGATCGCAATGCCAAGATCCCGACGATCAACGAGGCATCGGTTGAGAAGATCATGGAGCGCTTCGACCGCCTGCGCCATGCCAGTGGCAGCACGCCGACAGCGGTCCTGCGTGAAAAGATGCAGAAGACCATGCAGGAGGACGCAGCTGTGTTCCGTACATCGGAATCGCTGAAGTCAGGCGTCGAGCGCATGGAGAAAATCTGGAGCGAACTGCCGGACATCAAGGTCACGGATCGCTCGATGATCTGGAATTCCGACCTGGTGGAAACGCTGGAACTGGAAAACCTGATGGCCAATGCGTTGACCACGGTGGTTGCCGCCGAAGCGCGCAAGGAAAGCCGCGGCGCCCACGCCCATGAGGATTTCCCCAACCGCGACGACATCAACTGGCGCAAGCACAGCCTTGCCTGGCTCTCGCCCGAGGGTGAGGTCAAGCTCGACTATCGTCCCGTTCACCTTGACCCGTTGGTCAAGGAAGAGGACGGCGGCATCAGCCTCGCCAAGATCGCGCCGAAAGCGCGTGTGTACTAAGGGATCAGAGCATCATGGTTGAACTTGCACTCCCCAAGAACTCGAAGATGCGTCCCGGCAAGACCTGGGACCGCCCGCAGGGTGCCAACAATCTTCGGGAATACCGCATCTATCGCTGGTCGCCTGATGATGGCGAGAATCCGCGGATCGATACCTATTACGTCGATCTCGACGATTGCGGTCCGATGGTTCTCGATGGCCTATTATGGATCAAGAACAAGATCGATCCGACGCTGACACTGCGCCGCTCCTGCCGCGAAGGCATTTGCGGCTCCTGCGCGATGAACATTGACGGAACCAACACGCTGGCCTGCACCAAGGGCATGGACGAGATCAAGGGCGCGGTCAAAATCTATCCCTTGCCGCATCTTCCCGTGGTGAAGGATCTGGTGCCGGACCTGTCGAATTTCTATGCCCAGCACCGTTCCATCGAGCCTTGGCTCAAGACGGTCTCGCCGGAACCGGCGAAAGAATGGCTCCAGAGTCATGATGATCGCGCCAAGCTTGACGGGCTCTATGAGTGCATCCTGTGCGCCTGCTGCTCGACATCCTGCCCGAGCTACTGGTGGAATGGCGATCGCTATCTCGGACCAGCGGTTCTGCTGCAGGCCTATCGCTGGCTGATCGACAGCCGCGACGAAGCAACAGGCGAACGCCTTGACAATCTGGAAGACCCGTTCCGGCTTTATCGCTGCCATACGATCATGAATTGCGCACAGACCTGCCCGAAGGGATTGAACCCCGCCAAGGCAATCGCCGAGATCAAGAAGATGATGGTCGAACGCCGGGTCTAGGCGATTGGTCACGCAAGATGATTGCATAAAAACGGGCGCTTCGAGCGCCCGTTTTGTTTGGTACGTTTGACGTGTTGCTCAGGCCAGCTTTGCGTCGAGTGTGACCTGAATGGCGCCGAGTGCCTTTGACAGCGGGCAGGACGCCTTTGCCTGCTCAGCAAGTTTTGAAAAGGTCGCGGCGTCGATACCGGGCACATCGCCAATGAGCGTGATGGCGCTTTTGGTGATTTCGAAACCGCCACCTGCGGCCGGGTTGATGCTGACGGTTGCCTTGGCATCAAGTTTCGTGGCCGGTGTGCCGTTTTCAGCCAGGAAATGCGAAAGCTGCATGGCGAAGCAACCGGCGTGGGCGGCGGCGAGAAGTTCCTCCGGATTGGTACCCGCTGTGCCGCTTGCGTCCTCGAAACGGGCCTTGAAATTATAGGGAAGCCCCTTCAGTGCGCCGCTTTGCGTATCAAGGGTACCACCGCCGTCTTTCAAGGCGCCCTTCCAGATTGCAGTTGCCTGTCTGTCCATTGAATACTCTCCCTCGGTTGATTGGTTGGTTAAGGCTGCTTGCACCCTGTCCGTAACGCCGCAGGGTTGCAGCAGTTCCGCATCATAGGCTTGGCGGCGGAATTTGCCAGAATTGATCGTTTTGTCGTGCTGTCTGCGAAACGATATGGAAAAGCGGGATTTGATTGCTATGGTGGCGAGGTCCACTGGCGCCGCTCAAACCTCCCTTGCTGCGGCCAGCGTGTCCGAAAGCTGCAGCAGAAGCTCGGCTTCGAAATCGAACATTCGTGAATTCAAAACAGGAAAATCCCCGTGAAACTGAAAAAGCTTGGCCGGACGGATATTGACGTCACGGAAATTTGCCTTGGTACCATGACCTGGGGCGTGCAGAACACCGAAGCGGATGCCCATGCGCAGATCGATCATGCGCTGGAAGCCGGAATCAACTTCATGGATACGGCCGAGATTTATGCGGTTCCGCCGACCGCCGAAACCTATGGCAAGACCGAAACCTATATCGGCAATTGGTTTGAGAAGACCCGCAAGCGCGACCGCTTCGTGCTGGCGACGAAAATTGCCGGCGGCGGACGCAACAGCTGGATTCGCGGCGGCAGTCTAATGAGCAAGACCACCATCGCGGAAGCGGTCGAAGGTAGTCTGAAACGTCTGCAGACGGACTATATCGATCTTTACCAGGTGCATTGGCCGGTTCGCGGGCATTATCACTTTGGCAACGGCTGGGAATATGCGCCGCATCAGCAGAACCGGGCCGAGGTGGTTCAACAGATCGAGGAAGCGCTCGATGGCCTTGGTGACATGGTGAAGGCGGGCAAGATCCGTCATATCGGCCTTTCCAATGAAACGGCCTGGGGGCTTGCGCAATGGTTGAAGCTTGCCGAGCGCAAGGACCTGCCGCGCGTTGTCTCGGTTCAGAATGAATACAGCCTCTTGCAGCGGGCATTCGACCTGGATCTGGCGGAAGTCAGCCACCATGAAGGCGTCGGGCTCCTTGCCTATTCATCCCTGGCCTCAGGTGTCCTGACCGGCAAATATCTGGATGGAAAGGTGCCGGCGGGAACCCGCGGTGCGCTTCAGGATCTTTGGCGGAACAACGTGCATGCCGATCCGGCCGTCAGGGCCTATATTGCGCTTGCGCGGAAGCACGGTCTTGATGTTGCGCAACTTGCGATTGCCTTTGCATTGAGCCGGCCGTTCGTCACGTCGGTCATCATCGGTGCAACATCGCTTGAACAGCTGAAGACCGATATCGGCGCTGCGAATGTGACGCTGACACCGGACATCCTTGGTGAAATCCAGGCTATCCATCGCACCTATCCCCGCCCGCTCTGAGCGGGGAAAGCTGCTTCAGATCGGTTGACCCTGAAGCAGCTTCGGCGATGTGGTCGACAATCCCGCGGCTTGACGGATGAAAAATCCTTTGAGCCGCGGCATGCGCTCGACAAGGCCCAGTCCGAAGTCGCGCAGGGCCCGCACCGGCACATTGTCGTTGGAGAACAAACGGTTGAGGACGTCGGTGGTCACGCCCATCTGCACCGTGTCGAAACGGCGCCAAGTCTGGTAGCGCTCGAGTACCGCGATGGAGCCGATGTCGAGACCGAGGCGGTCGGCATCGACAATGGTCTCGGCGATCGCCGCAGCGTCCTTGAAGCCAAGATTGAGGCCCTGACCGGCAATGGGATGGATGCCATGGGCCGCATCGCCGATGAGCGCAAAGCGCGGTTTGACGAAATCACGCGCCAGCGTCAGGCCAAGCGGGAAGGCCTTGCGCGGTCCTTCGACCCGCAATTCTCCCAGTTTCAGGCCAAAACGCTGTTCGAGCTCGGCTTCGAACACGAAATCATCTTCCCTGATCAACCGCTCCGCGTCTGCAGTGCGCTCGGTCCAGACAAGCGAGGAGCGGTTGCCGCTGAGCGGCAGAATGGCAAACGGGCCCGCAGGAAGAAAATGCTCTTCCGCGCGACCGTTATGCGGCCGTGCATGGGCGACCGTGCAGACGATGCCCGACTGGCCGTATTCCCAGTTCACGGTTTTGATACCCGCCATATCGCGCAGCCGCGATTTGACGCCGTCGGCCGCCAGCAGCAGGCGCGTGCGCAGCATCTTGTCATCGCCGTAACGCACGGTGAGGTGCACGTCGCCATTGTCAAAACCATGGACGGGTGTCCCCTCGACAAAGGTGACGCCGATCTGTTCGGCTTTCGAACGCAAGGCGGCGTTGAGGTCGCGGTTTTCCACCATATGGGCGAAGGGTTCACCAGGCTCGACTTCGCCATTGAAGGTCAGGAAGACCGGGCGGACCGGATCGGAGGTGCGCGAATCCGTGACGATCATCTCGTTGATCGGTTGTGCCTTCGGCAGGATTTCCTCCCAGCAGCCGAGCCGGTCGAGCATGCGGCTCGCAGCGGCGGCAATGGCCGAGGCGCGGGTGTCTTTGCGCCAGACACCAGCCGGTGCCGCGTCGATCACCGTGACAGCCAGGTGCGGCGCAGACGATTTCAGTGCAACGGCGGTCGCCATGCCGACATAGCCGGCGCCCGCAATCACGATATCGGTGCTGCCAGGGACTTCTGATGTATGTGTACGGGTTCTTTCAGCCATGATTGCCTCCGGTTTCCCTTTGCTCTTGCGCCGACGTGGCGCTTGACTTGTTCACCTGTTCCTGTTGCAAGCGGATTCAGGCACTATTATGCCGACCGTACGAACAGGAGTCGCGCCCGTCATGTCTGATGCCATGAAAGAGCTTTTGTCCATACTCGACCTTGAGACACTTGAACACAACCTGTTTCGAGGTCGCAGTCCGCAGGTCGGCTGGCAGCGGGTGTTTGGCGGTCAGGTCATCGGCCAGGCTTTGGTGGCGGCGCAGCGCACGGTCGATCCCGAGCGTCACGTCCACTCCCTGCACAGCTATTTCATGCGTGCGGGCGATCCGAAAGTGCCGATCATCTACGAGGTGGATCGCATCCGCGACGGCGCGAGTTTCACCACCCGGCGCGTGGTGGCGATCCAGCACGGGCATGCGATTTTTTCGCTGGAGGCCTCATTCCAGATCGAGGAAAAAGGACTTGAGCACCAAAAGCCGATACCCCTCGATGTTCTCGCGCCGGAAAAACTGATGAGCGACAAGGACCTCAAGGAGCAGTATCTGCAGAACGCGCCAGCCAATGTGCGCAAATATTGGGAGCAGGACCGTCCCATCGAGATGAAGCCGCTGTCCCTGACCCATTACTTCACGCGGGAAAAGCTGCCGCCGGAGCAGAACGTCTGGATCAGGACAACGGGGCCGGTTCCGGATGATCGCGCCCTGCAGGCGGCGGTTCTGGCCTATCTCTCGGATATGACATTGCTGGATACCTCGCTCTATGCCCATGGCCGCTCGATTTTCGATAAAGATTTGCAGGTCGCAAGCCTGGACCACGCCATGTGGTTCCACCGCCCCTTCAATTTCGACGATTGGCTGCTTTATACGGCAGACAGCCCGAGCGCTGCCGGTGCCCGTGGCTTCAATAGAGGCGCCTTGTACAGCCGCGATGGCACTCTGATTGCCTCGACGGCTCAGGAAGGCCTAATTCGTGTGCATCCGGCCGAATGAAAATCGACCACGCAGATTGAAATGCCTAATTTTTAGGCATGTTGCCGGATAATGTATTGTGCACTGCCGAACTGATAAAAATATCCATATATAATCAATGCCTTAGTATTATTTTTCGAGTCTGGCACGGAACTTGAATACTCCTCACCAGTCGCCAAGGGCCATCAAGGCTTAGGGGATGGGTTCAACGCGGGTTGCTGCCGTTCAGGTAATTCCACCTGAGGGGTGCCGCGCTAGCGCAGGGGTATAGTCAATGAAAATTGTGATGGCCATCATCAAGCCGTTCAAGCTGGACGAAGTGCGCGAAGCACTTACCGCTGTCGGCATCCAGGGCCTGACCGTCACCGAGGTGAAGGGTTATGGCCGCCAGAAAGGACACACCGAGATTTATCGTGGCGCGGAATATGCCGTCAGCTTTCTTCCCAAACTGAAAGTGGAAGTGGCTGTCGCGTCAGAGCTCGTCGACACCGCCGTTGAAGCCATCACCACGGCCGCCAAAACCGGCCAGATCGGTGACGGGAAGATTTTCGTTCTCAGCATTGATCAGGCCGTCCGTATCCGTACGGGCGAAACTGACACCGATGCGCTTTGAGTCATTTGGGGTTTAAGGAGAAAATAATGAAAATTCCAACCAGTCTGACATCCGCGGTGCGCAGTACCCTTCTGGGTTCGCTGGCGCTGACCGCATTCGGTTCGCTGGCCGCACTCGCTCAGGAAGCGGCGCCTGCGGTAGCGGATGCCGCCGCAGCCGCTGCGCCGACTGTCAACAAAGGGGATACCGCCTGGATGATGATCTCCAGCGTCCTCGTCCTGTTCATGATCGTTCCTGGCCTTGCGCTGTTCTATGGCGGTCTCGTCCGTGCCAAGAACGTGCTTTCCGTCCTGATGCAGTGCACCGGCATTGCTGCCGTCGTCATGATCATCTGGGTTTTCTACGGTTACTCCTTCGCCTTCGGCGGCGGCACCAGCCCTTACTGGGGCGGTCTCGGCAAGGTTTTCCTTTCCGGCGTGACGCCGGCTTCGGTTGCGGCAACCTTTACCAAAGGCGTTGGTATTCCCGAGTATGTGTTCATCTGCTTCCAGATGACCTTTGCCGCCATTACGCCGGCACTGATCATCGGTGCTTTTGCCGAACGCATCAAATTCTCGGCAACGATCCTGTTTGTCATCCTCTGGGTCACGTTCGTCTACTTCCCGATCGCCCATATGGTCTGGGATTCCAATGGCCTGATCTATGGCTGGGGCGCGCTTGATTTTGCCGGCGGTACGGTCGTTCACATCAATGCCGGTATTGCTGGTCTCGTCGGTGCTCTCGTCATCGGCAAACGTGCCGGTCTTGGCCGTGACATGATGGCGCCGCACTCCATGCCGCTCACCATGATCGGTGCCTCGATCCTGTGGGTCGGCTGGTTCGGCTTCAACGCCGGTTCGGCTCTCGAGGCCAACGGCATTGCGACGCTGGCGATGATCAACACCTTCACGGCAACGGCCGGTGCGATCATTGCCTGGGTTGTCATCGAAGCGCTCGCCCGCAAGACGGCTTCGATGCTGGGTGCCGCATCCGGCGTTGTTGCCGGTCTGGTTGCAGTAACGCCTGCTGCCGGAACCATCGGTCCGGTTGGCGCTATCTTCCTTGGCGCCATTGCCAGCATCATCTGCTACTACATGGTGGCCGTGGTGAAGCCGAAGCTCGGCTATGACGACAGCCTCGATGTCTTCGGTGTGCATGGTATTGGCGGTATCATCGGCGCCATCGGCACCGGCTTCCTCACCAGCACGGCGCTTGGCGGCGTCGGTTATGCGGAAGGCGTCACCATGGGCGCGCAGGTGTTCGTGCAGATCAAGGCCGTGCTCGTCACGCTGGTCTGGAGCGGCGTCGGTTCGCTGATCCTCTACAAGATCGTCGATGTTGTTGTCGGCCTGCGTCCGACCGCTGAAGCCGAATCCATCGGTCTCGACCTCACCTCCCACGGTGAAGCGGCCTACCACAATTAATGGACGGCTTTTGACAGGAACTGAAAAGGGCCCGGTTTTCCGGGCCTTTTTTGTTGCGGCAGGCAAGCTTGTCGAACCCGGGACGGCAACTCCGCCAATGTAATTTCGCTCGGGCTCGCCATGGTTAATGCCCCCTTAACCATCCGCGCCGTAACGTGGGAATCGAATCTGCGGTTACTCACGACCGCCGTGCGTGCGTTTACTTAGGGCGAGATTTCATGCGTCAAGGATATTCAGCCTCCTATGCGATCGAAGAAAACCGGCACGGGTTGACGACCCTTTTCCGCAGACAGATCCAGATTGTCTGGGGATTGGCGCTGTTTTGCTTCGTTGCCTTTGCCATTGGCAGCCTTGCGACCTGGAACGTGATCGATCCGAGCTTCAGCCACGCCACTTCCAATCCGGTTCGCAACGCCCTTGGCTATGCCGGCGCGGTTTTTGCCGACCTCGGCATGCAGTTCTTTGGCCTTTCGACGGTTGTCGCGCTCATGCCGGCCCTGTTCTGGGGTGGTCTGATGCTGACCGGCCGTGGCGTCGACCGCTTGCCGCGGCGGGCGATTGCCTGGTTCGGCGCATCGCTGATGGCGGCGGCCATTGCCGGCTGCTTCACCATCCCCGCAAGCTGGCCGATGCCCATCGGGCTGGGCGGTGTTTTTGGCGACATGGTTCTCAAAATCCCGGCGATCTTCACCGGAACATTCCCGCGCGGCGGTCTGGCCATGATCCTGGTCGCCGTTCTCGCTTTGCCGACGCTGTGGGTTTTCGGCTTTGCCAGCGGCCTGACCTATCGCGACAGCGAACCGGTCGTCGCCAAGAAGTCCGGCCGTCATGTGGCGCAGGAAGAGGACTTTGACGACGAGGACGAGGATGACGAGGAAAGCGAAGGCGGCCGTTGGCTGGCGCTCGGCGCATTGACCCACTGGTTCCTCAGCATCAAGGCGCTCTTCCGCCGTCTGTTCGGGCGCAGCGCTGGGCTTTACAGCAATGCGCGCAGTGCGGCGGCACGGCACAATGATGACGATCTCTTCGCCGATGCCCCAGCGGCACGGCAGAACGGGGCACGCCGCGAGCCCGGTTTTTATGACGAAGCGCCGCGCATTGAGGCGCCGTCAATCGACATCGGCAATGATGGTTTCGGGCACGAACCCGATGACTACGATCCGATCGCCTTCAGCGAAGACGATGAGGTGGATGATTGGGCGCCGCAGGCAGCGCCCGCGCGCCCGACAGCAATACCCGGCGGCAAGGCGCGGATCGCCACCCCAGCCCCGGCCCCTCGGACCGGCGCGCGCATGCAGCGCGAAGCCCAGACATCCCTGATCAAATCCGACGAATTTGAAATGCCGCCGCTGCATTTCCTCAGCGAACCGAAGAACGTGGTCCGCAACCCGAGCCTTTCAAAGGAAGCGCTTGAGCAGAATGCGCGGCTGCTGGAAGGCGTGCTTGAAGATTTTGGCGTCAGAGGTGAAATCATCCATGTGCGCCCGGGTCCTGTCGTAACGCTGTATGAGCTGGAACCGGCTCCGGGCATCAAGTCGTCGCGTGTCATCACGCTGGCCGATGACATTGCCCGCTCGATGAGTGCCATTGCAGCGCGTGTTGCCGTCGTGCCGGGCCGCAATGCCATCGGTATCGAACTGCCAAACCAGACCCGCGAAATGGTTTTTCTGCGGGAATTGCTGGCCAGTCGGGATTTTGAGCAGACCAAGACCAAGCTGGCGCTGGCGCTGGGCAAGACCATCAATGGCGAGGCCGTCATCGCCGATCTGGCGAAGATGCCGCATCTGCTCGTTGCTGGTACCACCGGTTCGGGTAAATCCGTTGCCATCAACACCATGATCCTGTCGCTGCTTTACCGCATGACCCCGGAACAGTGCCGGCTGATCATGATCGATCCGAAGATGCTGGAACTGTCGATCTATGATGGCATTCCGCATCTGCTCACGCCCGTCGTGACCGATCCGAAGAAGGCCGTCGTAGCGCTGAAATGGACCGTCAAGGAGATGGAAGACCGCTACCGCAAGATGTCCAAGGTCGGCGTGCGCAACATCGACGGCTTCAACCAGCGGGTTGAACAGGCGCAGAAGAAGGGCGAGCGGATTGCCCGGACCGTGCAGACCGGCTTCGACCGGGCAACGGGCGAGGCGGTCTACGAGACCGAAGAGCTGGATCTGCAGCCCATGCCCTATATCGTCGTGATCATCGACGAAATGGCCGATCTGATGATGGTGGCCGGCAAGGACATCGAAGGCGCTGTCCAGCGTCTGGCGCAAATGGCGCGTGCTGCCGGTATTCACGTGATCATGGCGACACAGCGTCCGTCGGTCGACGTCATTACCGGCACGATCAAGGCGAACTTTCCGACCCGCATTTCCTTCCAGGTCACATCCAAGATCGATTCGCGCACCATTCTGGGTGAGCAGGGCGGCGAACAGTTGCTCGGCATGGGCGACATGCTCTACATGGCGGGCGGCGGGCGTATCCAGCGCGTGCACGGACCGTTTGTCGGTGACGACGAAGTGGAAAAGATCGTCAATCATCTGAAACTGCAGGGTGTCCCCGAATATCTCGATGCGATCACGGAAGAGGACGACGAAGACGATATGGGCGGTGGCCCGGCCGGGACATCCAATCTGGAAGATTCGGATGATCCTTACGATCAGGCTGTTGCCGTGGTGCTGCGCGACAAGAAGGCGTCCACCAGTTACATCCAGCGCCGCCTCGGCATCGGTTACAACAGGGCAGCCTCGATCATCGAGCGCATGGAGCAGGAGGGCATCGTTGGCCCTGCCAACCATGCGGGCAAGCGCGACATTCTCGTGCCGACACAGGACGATGATTTTTAAGCGCCGTTACGTAGCATTTTTGCCTGCGCGTCCTGTAACGGGCGCAATGAATGACTACATAACGGCATGATCCAGCGTTACGTAACCGATGCGTCACGAATTTGAGGAACAAGTTGCGGTTTCCCGCCGTTTCTCGGCCATAGTCAGGTCAAACTGACCGGGTATACAGCAAGAGAATAAGACAGGAGACATAACACCATGACAACGACCAAAGCTTCGTTTCGCACGATTGGCACTTTTGCCCGGACATGTGCTGCGGCTTCCGTGGTTGGCATGGGGCTGCTTCTTGGCGCGGCTGGCATTTCCGGACAGGCAACCGCTCAGGCGGCACCTGCCGCCATCAATGGCGCACAGCAGATCGCCAACCAGTTTTCCAGCGTGAAGACGATGACCGGTGACTTTGTTCAGTTCGGTCCGCGCGGTGAGCAAACCGAAGGCACGTTCTATATCGAGCGCCCGGGCAAGATTCGCTTCACCTACAACAAGCCATCGCCGATCCGTGTCATTTCCGATGGTGAATCCGTCGTGATCAACAACCGCAAGCTCGACACGTGGGATCTCTATCCCCTGTCGAAGACACCGTTGAAGCTGCTCCTCGCCGACCAGATCGACCTGACCGGCGATCGGGTGAAATCCGTGAAGGAAGAGCCCGACATGACCACGATCGTCCTCGGCGACAAATCTGTCTTCGGCAACTCGACCATCAAGATGATGTTCGATCCGAAGACCTATGAACTGCGCCAGTGGACGATCACCGATGCGCAGGGCCTTGATACGACGGTTATGATCACCAATGTCCGCAAGGACGTGAAGTTCGCCAAGGACATGTTCACAATCGACTACACGCGCATCGCCATGAAGCGCTGACCGCATTCATCGTTCCCAGGGCCGCATCGTTGCACCAATCGCGTGTGGACGAGCGGCCTTTCGATTTTCAATCGCAGCAGAGATGGTCTAGTCTCGCGTCAATCCATTCTGTCGCGAGATTCCTCCCCCATGCCTTTTTCCGTTGCCACCTGGAACATCAATTCCGTGCGCCTGCGTCTTGATCTGGTCCTGCAATTCCTGCGCGAT
This sequence comes from uncultured Phyllobacterium sp., assembly GCF_902479695.1. Lineage (NCBI taxonomy): Bacteria > Pseudomonadati > Pseudomonadota > Alphaproteobacteria > Hyphomicrobiales > Phyllobacteriaceae > Phyllobacterium > uncultured Phyllobacterium sp. The sequence continues at coordinate 33,649 of NZ_CABSQF010000014.1, forward strand.
TACCAGCCGGACGTCCTGTGCCTGCAGGAAACGAAATGTCCCGATGATCTCTTCCCGCGTGAGGCCTTCCATATGGCCGGCTATGAACATATCGAGATCAGCGGCCAGAAGGGATATCACGGCGTTGCCACGCTCTCACGGCGGCCGTTGTCGGAGCCGGCGCGGGTGGGTTTCTGCAACATTGCCGATTGCCGTCATCTGAGCACGATTGTCACGGCCGGATCGAAGCGGCTGCGTATCCATAATTTCTACGTGCCTGCGGGCGGTGACGAGCCGGATCCGGTCACCAATCCGAAATTCGCGCACAAGCTCGGCTTTCTCGAAGAAATGAAGGCGATGAATGCCGTTTATGGTGATGGCCATGCCTCGTTGCTCGTCGGTGATCTGAACATTGCGCCGCTCGAAACCGACGTGTGGTCGCACAAGCAACTGCTGAAAGTGGTCAGCCATACGCCAATCGAGACGGAAACCTTCGAGGCCCTGCGCAAGAACGGCGGCTGGAGCGATCTGATGCGCCATTACATTCCGCCGCACGAAAAGATCTATACGTGGTGGAGCTACCGCGCCGCTGATTGGGCCGCGGCTGATCGCGGTCGCCGTCTCGATCACATCTGGGGGTCGCCGGATCTGGAAAATGATCTTGCCAGCATCACCGTCCTGCGCGAAGCGCGCGGCTGGGATCGTCCGTCCGATCATGTGCCGGTCATTGCCCGGTTCAATCTGGATTAAGGATCGCTTGAGCCGTTACTGGCTGCCGAACAGATGCTCATATCTGCTGATTGCCGCGATCATCTCGCTCAGGTCTGCGGAAATCTGGGTATGGAGCGCGGCGGCAATTTCCGGGTACTCCTCAAGAATACGCCGGAACAGCGAGCGATTGAGACGGATGACTTCGGTTTCCGTGTCCGCCATGGCGCTGGTGAGGCGTTTTGTCTGGGCGATGATCGCCATTTCGCCGAGAACCGCGCCGGCGCCCACACTCTTGAGCACGACACGCCCCGACTGGCCTTCGCGGAACAGCGAAATGGTTCCTCGATCGATCACATAGGCGCAATCGGCGGACTGGCCTTCGCGGTAGAGTTCGCGGCCTTCCCTCAGGACGAGGCGCTCTGTCCCAAAGGCAAGCAGACGCAACTGGTCGCGGGTGAATGTCCCGAACAGTCCCACTGTTTCCAGAATGCGAATATCATCTTCAATTGCCATGTAAGAACAGACATATACCTAGATTGACCTGATCGGCATCAAGGAATGAGTTTGTATCCCCCGCTTTCGGTAACAAGTATGCTTGAATTCGACGGGTCGTGCTCGATTTTTTGTCGTAACCGGTAGACGTGGGTCTCCAGCGTGTGGGTCGTCACACCGGAATTGTAGCCCCAGACCTCTTCCAGCAGCACATCACGGGTGATGACCTTGCCGCCGGCACGGTAAAGATACTTGATAATCGCGACTTCTTTTTCCGTCAGCCTGATCTTGCCGCCCTTGGCGTCGATCAGCATTTTCTGGCCGGGTTTGAAAGTGTACGGGCCGACAACGAAGGTCGCGTCCTCGCTCTGTTCGTGCTGGCGCAATTGCGCGCGGATGCGTGCCAGCAGCACGGCAAAGCGGAATGGCTTGGTGACATAGTCGTTGGCGCCTGATTCGAGGCCGAGAATCGTATCCGAATCAGTGTCGTGGCCCGTGAGCATGATCACGGGTGCCTTGAACCCGCCTTTGCGCAGAAGCTTGACCGCTTCCCGCCCGTCCATGTCGGGAAGGCCCACATCCATGATCAGGAGATCAACGACGCCATTGCGCGCGGACTGGATACCCTTGGTCGCATTGTCTTCCTCGATGATCTGGAACTCTTCATAGAGGCTCAGCTGCTCGACCAGGATGGCGCGAAGATCAGTATCATCATCGACGATAAGAATGGTGCGTGCTGTCATATGGTTTCCCGCCCGTGCAAAGAAGTGGTTGGAATTTAAGTCGAATTGTTCCGGAAAGAAAGAGGACTGGCTTGATATTGCTTATGCGGCGCATCAGTCTGACATAAAAATGCTTTTTATGAGGCAAGTATGAGTCGCACCGCGTTGAAAATGATCGATGTTCGCCGCAAACCCGGCCACCGCAGCCGCGGGCAATTGATCGCTGGCCAGATGGTTTTGCATTGCGCCCTGGGAAAGGGCGGGATCACCGCCTTCAAACGCGAGGGCGACGGGGGAACGCCATTGGCGCGCATGCGGCTGCTCTATGGCTTCAAACGCCCCGACAAACGGGTGATCGCACCGACTGGCCTCAACTTGCGCGCATTGCGCCGCACCGACGGCTGGTGCGAAGTGGGTGATGACCGCAATTACAATCGCAAGGTACGCATTCCCTACGACGCCAGCCATGAAACCATGTGGCGCAAGGACGATCTCTATGACGTCTGCATCGTGATGGACTGGAACATCAGGCCAAGGCGGCGTTCCGGCGGCAGTGCCATTTTCTTTCATCTAGCGCGGCCCGGCTATACCTATACGGAAGGCTGCATCGCGCTGAACCGGCGGGATATGGACCGGTTGCTGCCATTTCTGTCACCGGAAACGGTTATCCGGGTCTTGCGCTAGAGCCCTGCTAGTGGCGGAATCGCCAGACAGTGGTGCGTTTCACTTCCGAATCTTCGAGAATGCGCGTGACCGGCACCGCATAGACCGCCAGTTCTTCCAGCAGGTTTTTCGGGAAATATGAGCGACCGGGATCGCCGACAATCACGGTTGCCCCGCGCGCGGCGAGCGCCGTGAACCATGGGACGAGCCGGTCCGCCAGCGGCTTTTCATAGAAGACGTCGCCGGCCAGGACGATGTCCCAATCATGGTCCGTATCGATCAGGTCGTGAATGAGGGTTTCGACCGCGACGCCGTTGGCATCGGCGTTGAGAAGGATGGCCGGGCGGGTAAAGGGGTCGATGTCGCAGGAGGTGACACGTGCCGCACCGGCCATTGCAGCGGCGATGCCGACAAGACCGGAACCGGAAGCGAAATCGAGAACGGTCCTGTTCTTCACCGTATCAGGATGATCGAGGACGTAACGTGCAACGCCCTGGCCGCCAGCCCAGGCAAACGCCCAGAAGGGTGGCGGCAGGCCAATGGTCGCCAGTTCCTCTTCCGTCTTGTGCCAGAGATCATGGGCTTCATCGGCCAGATACAGGTTTATCTCCGGCACATGCGGTGGCGCCTGCAGCGTGGTGTTCGCCTGAACAAAGCGCCGGTAGCGTTCGCTGGTGGGATCAAGCGCCTGCTCATCCATGACGGGCGATCATTGGGGCGCGGGAACAAGCCCGGCCATACGGCAGACTTCCTCCCATTCGTCCGGAGTGACCGGCTGCACGGAAAGGCGCATCGAGGTGACGAGGGCCATTTTTTCCAGCTTGGGGTTTGCCTTGACGTCCTTGAGCGTCACCGGTTTGGGCACGTCCCTGACCGCACGGATGTCAACGCACTCCCAGCGGGGATCGTCCGTGGTCGAATCATGATGCACCAGCGCGCAGACCTCGACGATGCCGACGACTTCGAGACCTTCATTGGAATGGTAGAAGAAACCCTTATCGCCCAACTGCATGGCGCGCATATTGTTGCGCGCGAGATAATTGCGCACGCCGGTCCATTCGGTGCCCTTGGCGCCCGCTTCCTTCTGTTTCTCCCAGGACCATGCATCGGGTTCGGATTTGAAAAGCCAGAATGCCATATTTGAACCTATTTGCTGTCTGGATTCTTGATTGCCCAATTCCATGGGCGGATATCGACCGATGCAAACAGACCAGCCTTGGCATAGGGGTCGTTTGCGGCGATTTCCCGGGCACCGGCGACATCAGAAGCTTCGATCACAACCAGACTGCCGTTGGGCTTGGAATCTTCCCCGAGGAAAGGCCCTGCGAATTTCAGGCGGTCGCCAAGACCGTTGAGATAGTCAAGATGCGCGGCGCGGGTATCGAGGCGCACCTGCAGATGGCCGGGCTTGTCGTTGCAAAGTAGAGCATAGAGCATTCGGTTTCTCCGATACGGACAATCAGATTTCTAATCTTCGTTTTTCAGCGGTCTTGCAAGCAGGGCTTCGACCGCCTCGTCAATGGTAATACTGCGGTCCAGAATGCGCGCAACCGCTTCGATGATGGGAGCTTCGATAGAGTGCCGGGCGACCAGCTCCGCGGCAATAGCCGCCGTCGCCACGCCTTCCGCCAGCGGTCTGCCGGTCAGGTCATCGCCCCGGCCGAGGGCCAGGCCGTAGGAATAGTTGCGCGACTGGGAGGTCGAGCAGGAGAGCAGCAGATCGCCGAGGCCGGAAAGGCCCATGATCGTCTCCGGCCGGGCACCCAGTGCGTGACCCACCCGCCGCAGTTCGACAAAGCCGCGGGTCACCAGCGCCGCCTGTGCGCTGGCGCCAAAACCACGGCCAATGGCTGCACCGGCGGCAATGGCAAGCACGTTTTTCAGGGAGCCGCCGATCTCGACGCCGACAAGATCGTCCGTCGAGTAACAGCGAAATGTCGGACCCGAAAGGGCCAGTGCAATGCGGTCTGCCACGGCCTGGCTTTCCGCGGCAACGGTCACGGCGGTTGGCAGGCCTCTTGCCACGTCGCTGGCAAAGCTGGGCCCGGACAGCGCCGCGATCAGTTGATCCGGGATGATTTCCCTGACCAGACTGGACATCAGCAGACCGCGTTTGCGATCAATGCCCTTGGCGCAGATGATCAGCGGTACTGCCCTCGGGATCAGGGGCTTCAACTCCTCGAGAGCGCCCGCCATGGCCTGCGCCGGAATGACGCAAAGAATGAAATCGCTACCCGCAAGAACGCTCGCTGCGTCTGTGCTGGCAGTCAATGGCGCTGGCAGGTCAATGCCCGGCAGGTAGGTTTCATTGCGGTGAAGCGTGTTGATGGAATGCACACTGGCAGCGTCGCGGGCGTAAAGGCGCACATCATGTCCATTGTGCGCCGCCATGGCGCCAAGAGCCGTGCCCCAGGCGCCGCCACCAAGAACTGCAATCTGATGTCTGGGATTCATGCCTTGGCTCCCCGGCGTCCGGCGCCGATCAGGGGGGCGGATTGCATGTCCAGCGGCCAGCGCGAACGCGGCGCGATATCGAGCGAATCGGCGGCCATATGCCCGGCCCGTTCCACCCCGGCCCAGGCGATCATCGCCGCATTATCGGTGCACAGCGCCATGGGCGGCGCAATGAAGCGGAAGCCGTTGCCGGAGCACAGATCCTGCAGGCAGGTCCGCAGGACCTTGTTGGCAGCAACACCACCGGCGACGACCAGCGCGGGTTCCTTCACATCTGGAAATCTGGCGCGGAAACGGGCAAGCGAGCGCGATACGCGGTCATTCAGCGTATCGGCAACGGCAGCCTGAAACGCGGCGCAGATATCGTTCACATCCGTCTGCGACAACGGTTCCAGTGTGGTTGCCAGCTGGCGCACGGCCGTCTTCAGGCCGGAGAAGGAGAAGTCGAGCCGCTCCTCGCCCTTGAGCGGCCTTGGCAGGGAAAAGCGGCTGGAATCGCCGGATTGCGCCGCCTTTTCCACTTCGGGACCGCCGGGATAGGGCAAGCCAAGCAGTTTTGCTGTTTTGTCAAAGGCTTCGCCGAGGGCATCGTCGATGGTCGTGCCAAGCCGTTCATAATCGCCGAGGCCCTTGACCAGCACCATCTGGGTATGGCCGCCGGAAACAAGGAGAAGCAGATAGGGAAAATCGATCTGGTCGGTCAGACGGGGTGTCAGGGCATGACCTTCGAGATGATTGATGGCGTAAAACGGCTTTTGCGCGGCCATGGCAATGGCCTTGCCGGTCATCAGGCCGACGATCAGCCCGCCGATCAGGCCGGGACCAGCGGTTGCTGCCACCGCATCAACCTCATCCAGGGTCATGTGGGCCTCATGCAGCGCCTGTCCGATCAGCCGGTCGAGCACTTCCACATGGGCACGCGCGGCAATCTCCGGCACGACGCCGCCATAGGGCGCATGGTCGTCAATCTGGCTCAGAACCACGTTGGAGAGAATCCGTCCGTGACCGTTGTGGTCGCGCTCAACGACCGCAGCAGCCGTTTCGTCACAGCTTGTTTCTATGCCCAAAACCCGCATCGATGACCCTGACATCCTTCGCCGCATTGCCCGTTGCACAAAAGCCCGTTAGTTAGGGCCGGATAATTCAAACTCGCGTAACACGGACTGCGACTAATGCAAACAAAAACGCTCAAGATCGGTACACGTGGGAGTGCGCTTGCACTCGCACAAGCCCGTGAGACGTGTGATCGGCTGGTTAAAGCCCATGGTCTGCGCGAAGACGACATCGAAATTGTGGTGATTTCGACCAGCGGCGACCGGATTCAGGATCGCCCGCTGTCGGAGGTTGGCGGCAAGGGGCTGTTTACCCTTGAAATCGAAGAGCAACTGGCGGATGGCCGCATTGATCTGGCCGTGCACTCCTCCAAGGATATGCCGACTTTCCTGCCCGAGGGCCTGCATCTCTCGGTTTTTCTGGAGCGCGAAGATCCGCGCGATGCCTTCATCGGTCGTACCGTGAAAACGCTGACGGAATTGCCTTCGGGTGCGGTTGTCGGTTCCGCCTCGCTGCGGCGCCAAGCCTTGATTCTCAAATCGCGGCCGGATCTGAAGGTTGTAAACTTTCGCGGCAATGTGGAAACGCGCCTTCGCAAGCTGGCCGATGGTGATGTGGATGCCACTTTCCTGGCCTATGCGGGTCTGCGCCGCCTTGGTCTTGGCGATGTGGCGACCGCCCTGATGGATGTGGCAAGCTTTCCGCCGGCTCCAGGACAGGGAGCGATCACGCTGGAAACCCGAATCGGGGATGCGCGAATTGACGCACTGGTTGCGCCGCTCAATCATTTTGCAACCTCGACGGCGCTGGCCTGTGAACGCGCCTTCCTCGGCACGCTCGATGGTTCGTGCCGCACACCCATCGCCGGTCTTGCGACGATTTCCGGCAACACCCTGACCTTCCACGGCATGATCCTGCTGCCGGATGGTACGGAAGCCCATGAAGTGACCGGCGAGGGCGATGTGGCGGATGCAGCCGCCATCGGGCGGGATGCGGCCGCCCGCGTCAGGGCAAAGGCTGGAGCGCATTTCTTTACGGATTGGCTCTGATGGAAAAAACTGTTCTGGTTACACGGCCCCTGCCAGCTGCGACCAGAACCGCCGACCGGCTGCGCGTGCAGGGCTATGTACCCCTGCTGTTGCCGCTCACGGAGATTGTTCCCCTGAACCCGGCCGTGCCTGAAGGCACCTTCAATGCGTTTGTTGCCACAAGCGCCAATGCGCTGGTCCACGCCAGCGAAGCGTTGCTTGCGCCTTATCTCCAGTTGCCCTGTTTCACCGTGGGTGAGGCAACCGCGGATGCGGCACGCGCCCGCGGCTTTGAGACGGTGACAACGGGCGATGGCGATGGAGAATCGCTGGCGGAAACGATCATTGAAGAGCTGTGTTCAAGTGACTCTCTGCTTTATCTGACCGGCCACGTCAGGTCGCCGGGCTTTGAGCGCGCCGTGGCGAAAGCAGGGTTCCGCTGCTCTTCCATATCGGTCTACGACACAATTTCAGTCAGTTATACAACTGAGTTTCTGACCAAAACGCTCGGGTCAAGAAATATTGATTGCTGTCTGCTGTATTCGCGCATGAGCTCAGGCATCCTGTCAACTCTGGCCGAGGCCGCAGGATTGACGCATCTCTTTGATAAGACGCTCTTTTTATGCCTTTCTCAGCGTATTGCCGATGATCTCAAGGGCTTCAACAAACCGTCGGTCAGGATCGCCCGCAGGCCGGATGAAGATGCGCTGTTTGACCTCCTGGAAGGGACGCAGGACGATAGGTGAATGGCATTCGTCGCTGCATGACGTTTCCGAAGCGGAACTTCCCTGCTAGCTTGGGGTTTCAGTCAACCCAATTGTTCTGAAGAGAGTGTCTATGGCCAAATCATCCGTTCCCCGTCATTCCAAGTCAGCCCGGAAGCCTGTGACGATAGAACTGGAGCCATCGGATATTATGAAAAGTGCCCCGGCCGGTGCGAACGTACCGCAACCGGAGCCGGTCGGCTTCAGCCCGAAGATGGATACCAAGCCACAGCCGCCGAAAGACGAGCCGGTAAAAGCGGCCTCTGCGGCCAGTGCTGAAACGGCGAAGGCAGAAGAGACATTGGAACAGGGCACGACGTTTGGCCGGTCGCCATCTGGCGAAGCGTCAACACCAGCGGCTCCGGCATCTGCCGCCGTGCCGCCCAAGACGGGCGATCCGCTCGGACGTTTGACGGCCGGTCTCATCGGCGGCGTGGTGGCGTTGCTTGGTGCGACCGCGCTGCAATGGGCTGGCGTATTGCCATCGCCCAAAGCCGACCTTTCAGCCGTGCAGCAACAGATTGCCGAATTGCGCGCCGCCGCTCCGGCGAAGAGCAGTCTCGACGAGGGTGCACAGGTTGCATTGAACGGCGCTGTGGAAAACGCCAAGCAGGCCTTGGGTCAAGTGTCCGGCATTGCCGCCGACGTAAAAGCCCTGAAGCAAACCCTGGCGGATGCCCAGACCAAGGCCGCCGGCACAGGAGGTTCTGTTGATACCGGTGCCATCGATGCGCGTATCGCATCGCTCGAAACGCAACTGACCGCCAGTCAGCAGAAAGTGGATCAAGCCGCCGGCGCACTTGCGGGGGAGGCACAGACGTCAGCAGCCTTGCAGACGCGGCTCGATGCGCTGGAAACGAAGGTGCAGGACAATGCCGGCCAGAGCACCATGGCACTGGCCATCGCCGCCACCGGCCTGAAGTCGGCGATCGACCGGGGCGGGCCCTTTGCGGCGGAGCTCGACACATATCTTGCTGTCGCGCCGGCCTCGGCTGACGCCGAGGGGCTGCGTACTGCCGCTTCGGCCGGTGTTCCGACTGTCAGCATGCTGGCGAGCCAGTTCGCCGACGTGGCGACAAAAATCATTGCGACGACGCGAACGGTTGATCCCAATGCGGGTATTGTCGACCGGCTATGGGCAAGCGCCAGCGTACTGGTGGAATCGCGCCCCGTGGGCCTTGTCGAGGGTGAAGGCGTTGCTGCCATCACCGCACGCATAGAGGCGCATCTCAATGGCGGTGATCTGCCTGCCGCCATTGCCGAATGGGACAAGCTGCCCGAATCGGCCAAAGCCGTCTCGACCGATTTCGCCAATGCCATGCGCACCCGTCAGAAGGCAGGCGAGATCGTTTCCAAGGCGCTCTCCAATGCATTGACCGGCATGAAGACGCCGGCTGCAGCGCAGTAAGGGAAGATGACCATGATCAAAGTTCTGTCCTTCCTTGTCGTCGTTCTGGTGCTGGGGTTTGGTTTTGCATGGCTCGCCGACCGGCCCGGCGATCTCGTCGTCACCTTTGCCGGGATGCAGCACAAGGTCAGCCTCATGGTGGCCGCGTCCGCCATCGTGGCGCTTGTGGCCGCTGTCATGCTGGTCTGGTGGATCATCAAGAGCGTTATTGGCTCGCCCTATGCCCTGCGCCGCCATTTCCGGGCCCGCAAGCGTGATCGCGGCTATCAATCCCTGTCCACAGGTCTGATTGCCGCGGGTGCGGGGGACGGGCAAACGGCCCGGCGCATGATCAAACAGGCGGAAAAACTCCTCAATGTCGATCAGGAGCCGCTGATTAAGCTTCTGGACGCGCAAGCAGCCATGCTGGAAGGCCGTTCGGACGATGCGAGGGCGAAATTCCAGGCGATGCTGGATGATCCGGAGACCAAGCTGCTCGGCCTGCGCGGGCTTTATCTCGAAGCGCAACGCCTTGGTGCGCGGGATGCGTCGCTGCAATATGCCGAACAGGCAGCGCTTCTGGCACCCAACGTCGAATGGGCCTCTACGGCGGCCCTTGGCCAAAAAACCGCTCATGGCGATTGGGATGGTGCGCTGGAATTGCTGGAGAAGCAGAAATCCGCCAAGCAGATCGACAAGGACACGGCAAAGCGGGAACGTGCCGTTCTCCTGACCGCCAAGGCGCTCGATACGTTCGAAAGTGATCCGGTCGGATCGAAACCCATTGCCATCGAGGCGAACAAGCTTGCGCCTGATCTGATCCCGGCCGCCATTATCGCGGCAAAAGTGCTGTTCCAGCAGGCCGATTTGCGCAAGGGCTCGAAAATTCTGGAGCATGTGTGGAAGAAGCAGCCACACCCGGAAGTGGCGGAAACCTATGTGCATGCGCGCCTGGGAGATTCCGTGTTCGATCGTCTGAAACGCGCCCGTCATCTGGCTTCGCTCTATCCGCACCATGCGGAATCGAACCTCGCTATAGCCCATGCGGCGCTGGCTGCCGGTGAATTGAAGGAAGCGCGCGAGGCTGCCGAGACCGTGTTGCGCACGGCGCCGCGCGAAAGTGCCTATCTGCTGCTGGCCGATATCGAGGAGGCGCAGACGGGCGATCAGGGCCGGGTGCGCCAGTGGCTGTCACGGGCCGTCAAGGCGCCCCGCGATCCCGCCTGGACCGCTGACGGCTATGTTTCCGAGCGCTGGGCTCCCGCTTCGCCGGTCACCGGCAAGCTGAATGCGTTCGAGTGGAAGGTTCCCGTCGAGCAATTGGGAACGGTAATCGATGCGCGCGATGATTTTGACAGTGCGCTGGCAGCCAAACCCATCCAGTCAGCGCCCGGGCGCGAGCCCGCCGAGCCATTGATCCCGGCGAAGTCCATGGTGGTATCTGCCGAAAAACCGGCGGCACGTGTTGTTGAAGCGGATGCTGATATTGCGGACGCGGAAATTGTACCCGCAGAGCCTGCGGTGAAGCCCGTGGCGGCAAAACCGGAGGAGCCGCATGCCCATGAACGCATTGCGTCCGTCCTGCCGTCTCTGGCGGAAACGGCGCCTGCGGCGGTGCAGAACGCGGAAGAAAAACTGGTCATTCCGGTGCCTGATGACCCGGGTGTGCTGGCTGACGATGAGGAAGACCGGCCCAACAAGAAGTTCCGTCTTTTCTAGAGCTTTTTCCGGTCGGCGTGGCCGGAAATGCTCCGGTGTGTCGATCCTAACACATTAATTTCAATAGCGGTCTTTGCGGCAAGATGCACAATGGCAGGGCCGTGTCAGCCAAGCTATCAGTTGATTCGGCTCATTGATAACAACGTTGAGAGATCCGTATTGATGCTGGACCGCCTTGTCACCTTCTTCAAAGCTTTGCCTTCAGGCGAAAGCGGGAAAGGCCATTTTTCCAGGAATGATCCGCGCCTTGCGGCGGCCGCGCTGATGTTTCATGTCATGGATGCGGATGGCGAGCGGCGTAAGGTGGAACGCAAGCGCCTGTCACAGCTGATTTCCGAAGCCTACGGGCTCAAAGGCGAAGCCTTGAAGCGTCTGCTCGAGGACAGTGAGCAGGCGGATCAGGAAGCCGTCGATCTCTACAGCTTTACCAGTGTGCTCAAACGCAATCTTGACGAAGCGGCGCGAATTCACTTCATTGAACTGATGTGGGACGTGGTTTTCGCCGACGGATCTGCGCATGAGCTGGAAGAAAATGTTGTCTGGCGGGTTGCGGAACTGATCGGAGTCTCGTCCCGTGACCGGGTCACGATGAAGCAGAAGGCAGCCCTTCGCGCCAAGCAGGCGGTGCAAGAGGAATAGGATCAGAAGCATGTTCCAGACAGACTGGATGGAGAACAGGCAAGTGAAGCGCCCGAAAATCCTCACGGTACTGCATCAGGAACGTTCAAGCCCCGGCCGCGTCGGCCAGCTGCTGCTGCAATCCGGCTTTGATCTGGATATTCGCCGCCCGCCGCTTGGCGATGAGCTGCCCGAGACGCTGGAGGACCATGCGGGCGCTGTCATCTTTGGCGGCCCCATGAGCGCCAATGACCCCGATGAATTCGTTGACCGGGAAACCGACTGGCTGTCCGTGCCGCTTGCGGAAAACAAGCCCTTTCTTGGCATTTGTCTTGGTGCGCAGATGCTCGCCAAGCATCTTGGCGGCACGGTCGGTCCGCATCCGGAAGGACTGGTGGAAATCGGCTGGTATGAACTCGAAGCCACCGAGGCCGGCAAGGCTCTGATGGACTGGCCGCCCATGGTGTATCATTTTCACCGCGAGGGCTTTGACCTGCCGCGCAGCGCCACGCTTCTGGCAACGGCCAAGGCCTACCACAACCAGGCTTTCCGCTATGGCGAAAATGCCTGGGGGGTACAGTTTCACGCGGAATTGACCCGCGCCATGATGCAGCGCTGGGTGGTGCGCGGCTCGGAACGCTTCACCATGAACAATGCCCAGCACGGCCGCCAGCATCTGGAAGGCCGACTGGTCTATGACGCGGTGCTGAAAGCCTGGCTCCAGCGTTTTCTTGGCACGATCTTCGGCGCGCCGGTTCCGGCTTAGCCGTCTATGTCCGGCCCTGCAGGTTGCGTGCCTTGCGCAATTGCGGGAACCGGTAAGCCCACAGGCCCGCGACGGCAATCGTACCGACACCGCCGAAGACGACGGCAGGGATGGTGCCGATCAGCGATGCCATGATACCTGCGCGGAACTCACCCAACTCATTCGACGCGCCGACAAAGACCATGTTGACCGCATTGACGCGGCCGCGGACGTGGTCTGGTGTCCAGAGTTGCAGGAGGGTTTCCCGGATATAGACGCTGATCATGTCAGCCGCGCCCATCAGGGCCAGCAGGGCGATAGAGAGCCATGCGAGGTTGGATATGCCGAACATGACGGTGAGCAAGCCGAACAGCGCGACAAACAGGAACATGATCATGCCGGCATGGTCGCGAATGGGATGACCGGCCAGCCAGAGCGCAGTCAGAATGGCGCCGATGCCCGGCGCTGCCCGCAGCATTCCAAGCCCCCAGGGGCCGAGCTGCAGGATATCCCGGGCATAGACCGGCAGGAGCGCCACGGCGCCGCCGAGCAGGACGGCAAACAGATCGAGCGAAATCGCGCCGAGAACGACTTTCTCTTTCCAGATGTAGTGAAAGCCTGCCAGCAGCGTCTGAAGCGATTTTTTCTCGGTAAGCGTATGTTGGGCGGGTTTTGGGATGGAGAAAATGCAGATCGTGGCGGCAGCCAGCAGGACCGTCGCTATGCCGTAGGCGATGGCGGGCGACAGGCCGTAGAGCAGGCCGCCTGCCACAGGGCCCACAATCGTGGCGATCTGCCAGGCGGAGGAGTTCCACGATACGGCGTTCGAAAATACTTCGGTTGGCACCAGATTGACGACCAGCGAGGCGGAAGCCGGTCCAAGAAAAGCGCGCCCCACGCCGAAGCCGGCGAGAATGGCAAAGACGGTGAGCGGGGTGAATGTGTGGGTGAGGGTCAGCAGCAACAGCAGCGCGGCGCAGATCACTTCCGCACCCAGTGCAAGCCCCATGATGAAGCGGCGGCCAAACCGGTCTGCGGCGGCACCGGTGACGAGAACCAGCAGCAGTGAGGGGGCGAACTGGACGAGCCCGACGAGGCCGAGATCAAAGGGATCGCGCGTCAGATCGTAAATCTGCCAGCCGACGGACACGCTGATGATCTGGATGGCAAAGGAGCCGAAGAAGCGTGCCAGCCAGTATCGCGTGAAGGATGAATGGCGAAAGGCGGCATAGCGATCATGCGCCGCGTTCATTTCTGGGAGGGACATTGCGATGAAAGGCTCCGGAATCTGGAAACCTCTTCTAGAACAAATCCGGCCGAAGGGGGATCAATAAATATGAATTAATATATCGTTTGAGCAGGGTGAAAAAATGCGCCGGATCAACCGACCCGAAATCACGCTTGGGGGGATTGAGAATTCAGTCCTTGCCGGGAATACCCTTCCGGGTGATTGCCGGACAACAGCGCTGCCGGCGTCAGCCATGGTTGGGACAGCAAGACCAAACGCAACTCCAAGAGAGCAGCTGCCTCTTGCCCGAAAGCACGCCAATCGCTACATGTCGTGATTATCAGGAGAAACCCATGCTCGCCCTTCTCGAAACCATCAATCTGGCGCTAACGCTCTATTCCTACGTCATCATTGCCAGCGCAATTTTCTCATGGCTCCATGCGTTCAACGTGATCAACTCAAGCAATCACTTTGTCGCTTCGATTGGTGAGTTTCTGTATCGCGTGACGGAACCGGCGCTGCGCCCCATACGCAGGTTCATTCCGGATCTGGGCGGCATCGATATCTCGCCCATCATCCTCCTGCTGATCATTTTCTTCCTTCAGCGGTTTCTCGCAACGACGATTGCGCCGGCGCTGCTTTAAGTCAGCGCCTTGGCTTTGCGCGCTGGCTTCTTTCGCAAAGAGCGCGATGGCGTCACGCTCTTTGTCCGGTTGACGCCAAAGTCAGCCAAAGACGCGGTGGAAGGTGTTGAAGCAACGGATGACGGCAGAGCGCATCTGAAAGCGCGCGTGCGGGCGGTACCGGAAGATGGAAAGGCCAACGCGGCGCTGGAAAAGCTGCTGGCACAATGGCTTGGCATTGCAGCACGGGATGTTTCCATTGGCGCAGGCGCCACATCGCGGCTGAAGCAGGTAAAGATTTCGGGCGATCCGGAGGCGCTGGCAATGAAGCTGGCCGCACTTGGATCGCCCGAGGAATAAATCAGGCCTTCTTGGCGTTGTGACGCTCGATGGCTTCGGTGATCAGCTTGCGGGCCGCATCTTCATCGCCCCAGTCACCGATCTTCACCCACTTGCCGGGTTCCAGATCCTTGTAGTGTTCGAAGAAATGCTGGATCTGCTTCAGGGTGATGTCGGGCAGGTCCGTGTAGTTGTGGACCTTCTCGTAACGCAGTGTCAGGTGCGGCGACGGCACGGCGATGATCTTTTCATCCTGGCCCTTGTTGTCTTCCATAACCAGAACACCAATAGGGCGCACGTTGATCACGCTCGTGGGCATCAGGGCGCGGGTGTTGCAGATCAGAACGTCAATCGGATCGCCATCATCCGACAGGGTGTGCGGCACGAAACCGTAATTGCCGGGATAGGTCATCGGGGTGTGCAGGAACCGGTCGACAAACAGGGCGCCGGAATCCTTGTCGAGTTCGTATTTGATCGGCTGACCGCCGACTGGAACCTCGATGATTACGTTGACATCTTCAGGAGGATTATTGCCGACCGAAATGGCATCAATGCGCATATTTTCAGAGTCCTTGTTGGTTTGGGAGTGCTGTAAAGATTTTTACGGCCTGGCGCAAGAATTGCATCGCATATCTACGTCCCGAAAACGCGGGAGCAGGCCGAATTGACCGAAATAAGCGCCGGCAAGGCCCCGAAGCGGCAGACAACACAACAAATAGTGCGCTTCGAAATGACGGGATGCCCCGCCGCTTCGCGGGTGGGGGAAAGCATTTCCCGTGATCAATTCCAGACGAAGGCGATTTTCTTCAGTGTTTTGCCTTCGAAACATTCGACGCCTTCGGCTACATCCTTGCCGCCTGCGCTGGCATAGAAGCTGACCGCAAGATCATTGTCCTCGAGCGCCCAGACAACCATGCCCTTCAGCCCCTGATCGATGAGGCTGCGGCGCGAGGCGCCCAGGAGCCGCGTCCCCAGACCCAGTCCCTGATACTCGGGACGGATGTAGAGTTCGTAGACTTCGCCTTTCTGCGGCAGCTGCCGCGCCCGGTTGGGGCCCAGCGTGGCATAGCCGGCGACAACACCGCCAATGTCGGCGACGAGAATTTGCGTGGAGCGGCGAATGGCTCTTGCCCACCAGTCCGCACCGCGGCGATGCAGCATGGTATTGAGCGAACGATGCGGAATGATACCCGTATAGGCACCTTGCCAAGCAGCCAGATGCACGGCGGAAATTGCGCCCGCATCGGCCAGTTCTGCACGTCTGATCTCGGTCACATGGGTGTTCATGATTTCTTAACCATAGACCCGGGCACCGGGACTTCGCAACTGGCTTTCAAAACGATTTTTCGTGTCGTGCACCAAAAAGAAAAAGCGGCGAAAATCGCCGCTTTCTCCGATTGTTAAGCCGTCACATCTTCGCCTTATGCGGCGCCGGCTGTCTTGTTGCTCTTTTCAAAACGCTTGCGTTCGTTTGGATCGAGGTAGAGCTTGCGCAGGCGGATGGACTTCGGCGTGACTTCCACCAATTCGTCATCCTGAATCCACGACAGGGCGCGTTCCAGCGTCATGCGGATCGGCGGTGTCAGCTTGACGGCTTCATCCTTGCCGGCAGCGCGGATGTTGGTGAGCTTCTTGCCCTTGAGCACGTTCACTTCCAGGTCGTTGTCGCGCGAGTGGATGCCGATGATCATGCCGGCGTAGACCTTGACGCCGGCTTCGATAACCATCGGGCCGCGATCTTCAAGGTTCCACATGGCGAAGGCAACGGATTCACCCTGGTCGTTGGAGATCAGAACGCCATTGTTGCGACCGGAGATTTCGCCTTTGAAGGGCTCATAGGCGCGGAACAGGCGGTTCATGATCGCCGTACCGCGTGTATCGGTCAGAAGTTCCGACTGATAACCGATGAGGCCGCGGGTCGGTGCGTAGAAAACCATGCGGACGCGATTGCCGCCGGATGGACGCAGTTCGACCATTTCGGCCTTGCGCTCGGACATCTTCTGCACGACCGTGCCGGAATATTCCTCGTCGACGTCGATCAGCACTTCCTCGATGGGCTCGAGCATGTTGCCGTTCTCGTCCTTCTGCATGACGACGCGCGGACGCGATACGCCAAGCTCGAAACCTTCGCGGCGCATATTCTCGATGAGAACGGCGAGCTGCAATTCGCCGCGGCCCGATACGAAGAACGAATCCTTGTCGCCGGATTCCTCGACCTTCAGTGCAACATTGCCTTCAGCTTCCTTGAGGAGGCGGTCGCGGATGACGCGGCTGGTGACCTTGTCGCCTTCGGTGCCGGCCAGCGGAGAATCGTTGACGATGAACGACATGGTCACTGTCGGCGGATCGATCGGCTGGGCATGCAGAGGCTCGGTAACTTCCGTCGCGCAGAATGTATCGGCAACCGTGCCCTTCTGCAGGCCGGCAATGGCCACGATGTCGCCCGCATGGGCTTCGTCGATCGGCTGGCGCTCAAGACCGCGGAATGCGAGGATCTTGGAGATGCGGCCGGTTTCAAGCTGGGTGCCGTCGCCGTGCAGAACCTTGACCTGCTGGTTCGACTTGACCGTGCCGGAATGGATGCGGCCGGTGATGATGCGGCCAAGGAAAGGATCGGCTTCGAGAATCGTGCCGATCATCTTGAACGGGCCTTCGCCGACGGTTGGCGCGGGCACATGTTCGAGAACCATGTCGAAGAGGGCGGACAGACCCTGGTCCTGCGGACCTTCCGGGTTGCGTGCCATCCAGCCATTGCGGCCTGAACCGTAGAGGATCGGGAAGTCGAGCTGTTCGTCGGTGGCATCCAGAGCGGCAAAGAGATCGAAGACCTCGTTGACGACTTCCTCGTAACGCGCATCCGGGCGGTCGATCTTGTTGATCGCAACGATCGGGCGCAGGCCAACCTTGAGGGCCTTGCCGACCACGAACTTGGTCTGGGGCATCGGGCCTTCGGCAGCGTCAACGAGAACGATCGCGCCGTCCACCATGCTGAGGATACGTTCGACTTCACCGCCGAAGTCGGCGTGGCCGGGCGTATCGACGATGTTGATGCGTGCGTCCTTCCAGACAACCGAAGTGGCCTTGGCGAGAATGGTGATCCCGCGTTCCTTTTCGATGTCGTTCGAATCCATCATGCGTTCGGCAACGCGCTGGTTGTCACGGAAATTGCCGGACTGTTTCAGAAGTTCGTCGACAAGCGTGGTTTTGCCATGGTCAACGTGTGCGATGATCGCGATGTTGCGCAGTTTCATGAGTTTCTCTTTTGGAGGATTGAGGACGCACACATGCTGGCGCCGCTTTGCATTTGCGCGCTCCTTACATGTTTTTTCGCAAATGCGAAAGGGGGGATGCGCGTTTGGATGGCCGCTGTCTGCATTACAGCTATGCGGATGTAACGGTTCTTGGGCGGTCCCGCGCGCGGCAAATCCGGGAATTTGCCGCGCGATTGGTCAAAGAAGGGTGCCGGAAAGAAAGACCAGCGCAATCGAGAAATAGATCACCAGCCCAGTCACATCGACCAGCGTGGCCACGAAGGGTGCGGAGGCACTGGCAGGGTCGAACCCGATTTTCTGCAGGATGAAGGGCAGCATGGACCCGACAAGCGAACCGAAGGTCACGATGCCGATCAGGGCTGCGCCGACTGTCGCTGCAATCAGCATCCAGTGCGGGCCGTAATTGTAAAGGCCGGCCATCTGCCATGTGGTGATGCGGATAACGCCGATCAGACCGAGGAAGGACCCAAGCGCCAGGCCGGTCGGCAGTTCCCGCAGCGCAACGCGCCACCAATCCTTCAGGCGCAGTTCCTGCAATGCCAAGGCACGGATCAGCAGGGATGTGGCCTGGGAGCCGGAATTGCCGCCCGAACTCATGATCAAAGGAATGAACAGGGTGAGAACCACGGCCTTTTCCAGTTCGCCCTCGAAATACTGCATGGCGCTGGCCGTCAGCATTTCGCTGAGAAACAGCACGCCGAGCCAGCCGGCGCGCTTGCGCAGCATCTGGACGAACCCGATCTGCATATAGGGCTTGTTGAGCGCCTCCATACCACCGAATTTCAGGGTATCCTCGGTCATTTCCTGGGTCATGGCGTCGATCACATCATCGACGGTTACGATGCCGATGATGTGATTGTCGTCATTCACCACGGGAACAGCGAGCAGATCGTGCTTGCGGAACAGCCGGGCCACGTCTTCCTGATCGGTGAGCGGGCCAACCGTGACCGGTGCCACGTCGCGGCCGACGCTCATGATGGAGTCGTTCGGTTCGCTGGTGATCAGGCGGCGCAAGGCGACGGCGCGCTGCAGACCCTTGGTCTTCGGATCGGTCACATAGATCGCATAGATCGTTTCGCGCGAGCGTTCCACCTCACGAATGTGCTGAAGCGTTGCAGCGACGCTCCAGTTGGCGGGAACGCTGACGAATTCCGTCGTCATCAGGCTGCCGGCCGTATGGGGTGGGTAATGCAGGAGTTTGCGCAGTGCTGCCTTGGTTTCCTGGCCGAGGCTGGCGGCAAGACGAATGCGGGTTTCGTCGTCGAACTGCTGGAAAATATCCGTCACGCGGTCCGCCGACATGGCATCGAGCAATTCCCGCGCAATGACGGGGGGAAGCGCTGTGATAATCTCGGCGGACGAATGGAGTTCCGGCTGATCCAGAATCAGAACCGCGTGATCCCGCGGCATTTCTGCCAGAATGCCGACTGCATCCTCGACATCGAGCTCATTGAGCAATTCGACAGCATCAGCAGCCTGCATGGACGCAAGCTGTTCAGCCACATTGGATGCCGTTGCCAAATCAGCATTGGCTGCATCCTGGTTTAAGCGAAGGTCGTTCATTTTAGCTCGCCTTTCCGTCGATCCGCCGTCATGGCTGATCGGGGCGAGCTGATCTCTTGAAATCAGGCCACGATCGCCGATGACGGCGCAAACAATCGACTGTAACTGTCGTCGCTGGGCATAAGAGATAGACTCCGGTTTGGTGATACGCGGTTGAAAATATATCAGCTGCGTGCTGCCATTTGGTCCCCTCTGCGGGGAAAGTCAACCCCCCGGAAATTATGCCGCAGGGCGTTGATTTGCTGCTGTTTCAGCGGGCTTGCCTGACGGGGCGCTGGACGCTTCACGCCTTTACTTTTGCGTTGTGCGGATCATAGAGCGGCTCGAGATGGATCGCGGCGGGAAAGCGCTCATTGGCGACGACAAGTTCATAGGTTCCCCCGGTCAGAAAGCCATCCGTGACACCCTCGGCATGGCGCACATAGCCGAAGCCGATGGCCTTGCCGAGCGTATAGCCAAAGCCGCCGCTGGTCAGGTACCCGACCGCCTCGCCGTTGCGCAGGATTGTTTCGCGCCCGAGGAGAACCACGTCCTCGCTCGCGACGGTAAAGCCGACGAAGCGCTTTTTGAGTGGTGCTGCCTGAATGGCCTCGCTGGCCTTCCGGCCGAGAAATTCCGTATCCTTGCGCAGTTTGACGGCCCAGCCCAGTCCCGCCTCGAAAGGCGCGTCATTGGGCGTGATGTCGGCGCCCCAGGCACGGTAACCCTTTTCCAGCCGCAGGGATTCCAATGCCCGGTATCCGACCGGCTTGATACCGAAATCGGCACCGGCCTGCATCAGGGCATCGAAGACGGCGCCGGTCGCGGCAATCGGGATGTGCAGTTCCCAGCCGAGTTCGCCGACATAGGTGACACGCAGGGCGCGGACCGTTGCTCCGGCAATGGTGATTTCCCTGACGTGACCGAAGGGGAAGGCGCTGTTGCCAACATCGGTATCCGTGATACGGGCGAGAACATCCCGCGCCTTCGGCCCCATCAGGGAAAGCGTGCCGAAATGCTCGGTGATATCGGTGAGGCGCGCGTCCAGCCCGTCGCCGATATGCTCCCTGATCCAGGCAAAGTCATGGGTGCGGAAGCCGGTGCCAGTGACGATATAGAACTTGTCTTCGGCAAGCCGCGCGACCGTGAGATCACACTCAATGCCGCCGCGCATGTTGAGCAGCTGTGTATAGGTCAGGCGCCCGACAGGCTTGGCGACATCATTGGCGCAGATGTAGTCCAGTGCCTTTAACGCGTCCTTGCCCGTCAGTTCATATTTGGCAAATGACGACTGGTCGAAAATACCGACGTTTTCACGCACCAGCGCATGTTCCTTGCCGACCTGGTCAAACCAGTTCTGCCGGCCCATGGAATAGATATCAACGGGCTCTGTTCCTTCCGGGGCAAACCAGTTGGGCCGCTCCCATCCGAGCTTTGAACCAAAGACCGCGCCATGCTCCTGCAGGCGCTTGTAGAGCGGCGAGACGATGGCTGGCCGCCCGGACGTATATTCCTCGTGCGGGAAGCCGATCGTGTAATGCTTGCCATAGGCCTCCAGCGTGCGGTCCCGGACCCATTCACGGTCGCGATGCAGATTGGAAAAGCGCCTGATGTCGACGGTCCACAGATCGAGAGGCGCTTCGCCATCGATGACCCACTGTGCGAGGACCCAACCGGCACCGCCGCCCGAGGCGATGCCGAAGGCGTTGAAGCCTGCGCCGACAAACATGTTGGAGCATTCCGGAGCCCGGCCAAGGATGAAATTGCCGTCCGGCGTGAAACTCTCGGGGCCATTGATCATCTGTTTGACGCCGACGGTTTCGAGCGCCGGAATGCGTTCGATGGCCTGCAGCATATGCTGCTCGAAATGATCGAAATCGTCGTCGAACAGGCGGAACTGCCAGTCCTCCGGCACATCGCCGGTCACCCAGCCCTGCGGATTGGGCTCATAGCCGCCCATGACCAGCCCACCCACCTCCTCCTTGAAATAGGTGCGCCGATCGGGATCGCGGATTGTCGGCGCGTTGGAGGACAGGCCATCGATCTTTTCCGTGATGATGTACTGGTGCTTGACGGGCTGCAGCGGCACATTGATCCCTGCCATCGCCCCGACCTGGCGTGCCCATTGCCCGGCACAGTTGACCACCTTTTCACAGGCGATATCACCCTGGTCCGTCTTGACCTTGACGATGCGTTCGCCATCCATCTCGAATCCGGTCACGCGGATGTTTTCGATGAGTTTCGCGCCGTTCATGCGGGCGCCGCGCGCCAGCGACTGGGTGATGTCGGACGGGCTTGCCTGTCCGTCTGTCGGCAGCCAGCTCGCGCCGACCAGATCGTCGACCCGCATCAGCGGCCACATGGCCTTGACCTCCCCAGGCGAAAGCAGGTGCATCTCCATGCCGAAGCTGCCGGCGGTCGTCGCCAGCCGGCGGAACTCGGTCCACCGGTCCGGATTGGTGGCAAGGCGCAGGCAGCCGGTCATTTTCCAGCCCGTTGCCAGACCGGTTTCTTCGTCGAGGCGCTTATAGAGATCGACGGAGTATTTCAGGACGCGCGTGATCGATGCGGAGGAGCGCAACTGACCGACCAGGCCCGCCGCGTGCCAGGTGGAGCCTGATGTGAGTTGCCCCTGTTCGAGCAGAACGACATCGGCCTTGTGATCTTTGGCGAGATGATAGGCGGTGGAGCAGCCGATGATGCCGCCGCCGATGACGATGATCTGGGCGTGACTGGGCAGGGTCATGATTTGTTTCCATAGGTGGTTCGAAACCGGTCGAGCGCCTGATCCAGCCGCTCCAGATTTTCGTGGGTATAGGCGACGTAATCGACGCCGGGTGCGTTGAGATACAATTCCGATACCATAGCCCACATCGCCTCGCGCAGCAGCGAGGCACATTGCATGGCGGCATGGGCACGTTTCAGCGCGTCATCCGGCGCAGCCCCGAAATAGGCGGTGAGAAGCACTTCCGATTCGTCGTCGCTCAGGCCCGCATTGGAGGCGATGCCGGCGAGATCGAACATGGCCGTGGAAAATCCGGCATATTCGAAGTCGATCAGCCAGAGGCGTTTGCCGTCATCGAGGATATTGGCAGGCAAGAGATCATTGTGGCTGAAGATGATCGGCAAGGGCATCTGTGCCGCCTCCATCTCCGTGGCTATGGCGAGGTAGTCGTCCAGGTGACCGGCCATGCGGCTTCTGCCGTCCTTGAGGGTGCGGGCATAATCGCGGATCACGTGGAACACCCAGAACATGAAAGCGGGGCCGGTGACGTGCTCCGGCATTGCCGTGTGAAACCGTCGGATCAGCTCTGCAACACCCACAATGTTGGTGCGCACGTCCTGGGAATCGTAGGTTTTCGCCCCGAGAAACGCCGATACCATGATGCCGTCATCCGCATGAAACAGTTCCGGCGCGAAACCGGCGCGATGGGCCGCCTTTGCCGTCATCGCTTCGCGGTCACGGAAGACATGGTGAAAGGGATAATCCTTGCCGAAGCGCACGACATATTTGCGGGTGTCATCCTCGACGACATAGCTCTCATTGCTGATCCCGCCCTTGAGCATCGATATCCGGATGTTGCCATGCCAAAGCGGCAAGGCAGCAATTCGAGCTTCACTGGTCTGGGTCTGCGGCATGGGGCAATCCAGAAAACAAGGGCCCGGATTGGGCGCTCACTGCAGCAAATCTCATCCGCATGTCTGGCGTTGTCAATCCAGAGTTGTGAGATTTTGTGGTTTTTATGACTGTTTTATAAAGTTTATGTGGTATTACTATCGGAAGGCGCGTGAACTTGCGGGATTGAAGAGGTGTTTGATGAGTTCCAAACGGCGTGGCGAGATTGCCAGAGTGCTGCAGGACGAGGGCACAATCTCGATTGCGGATCTCGCACAAAGACTGGGTGTCTCGCTTGAAACGATCCGGCGCGACGTCAAACCCCTGACGGATGAAGGGGTGATCGTGCGCACCCACGGCGCCGTGGGATTGCCGCAGCATCTGGGGGAAGCACCGTTCGAGCGGCGCATGCGGGAGAACGCCAGCGCCAAACGGGCAATTGCCCGCCATGTGGCCGGCACGATCCGCAGCGGAGATTCGATCATGCTCGATACGGGGACGACCACCAGCTTTCTGGCGCGCGAACTCCTGCACCACCGTAACCTGACGGTCGTGACCAATTCATCCGACATTGCCCGGACGCTGGCGACCGTCAACGGCAACAAGGTGTTCATGGCGGGAGGCGAATTGCGCAGCGACAACGGAGCGGCGTTCGGTGCTTTTGCCATCGACTTTGTCAGCCGGTTCAACGTTGCCCATGCGATCATCTCCATAGGCGCTATCGACGCGACGCACGGGTTGATGGACTATAATCTGGAGGAGGCCGAGTTCGCGCGCATGGTCCTGTCGCGCGGCGGACGTTCGGTTGTGGTAACCGACGCTTCCAAGTTCGGCCGGCATGGTCTCGTTCAGGTCTGCGATTTCACCGGTTTCGACGAGTTGGTGACGGATTCATCCCCTCCCGCCGTTATTCTCGAGGCGCTTGGCCGGGCCGGAGCCAAGGTCAACATCGTCGGTGAAGGCGCTCGGCAAGAAACGGGTGGCGGTCAAGTCGCAGGCGGATAAAATCACCCGGGTGAGTCGGGAGAGGATCGTGACAAAGACCCTGCGCTACAGGCATATACAGACACCCATCGGCCCCATGATCGCCATGGCGAATGATGAGGGGCTGTCTCTGCTGGAATTCGCCGACCGGCCGGCGCTGCCCGCGGAGCTCAACGAACTGGAGCAGCGCTATCGCTACACGATCATACCGGGCGAGCATCGCTATCTCGATCAGATCGACGGGGAAATGACCGCCTATTTCAGCGGCGTGCTCACGCGGTTCGAGACGCCGCTGTTTTTGCCTGCCACACCGTTTCAGCGTACGATATGGTCGATGCTTCTCGCCATTCCCTACGGCGAAACGCGGACCTATGGCGGCATGGCGCAGGCGCTTGGCAGGCCGAATTCGAGCCGGGCTGTGGGAGGAGCGAACGGGCAGAACCGCATCGCCGTTGTCGTTCCCTGTCACCGGATCATTGGCGCGGACGGATCGCTGACCGGCTATGGCGGCGGCCAGCCGCGCAAACGCTTCCTTCTCGATCTCGAACATCGGATTGCAGCCCAGACATCCGGACAACCGGTGTTTCACCCGATCACGGCGCAGGGAAG
This sequence comes from uncultured Phyllobacterium sp., assembly GCF_902479695.1. Classification (NCBI taxonomy): domain Bacteria; kingdom Pseudomonadati; phylum Pseudomonadota; class Alphaproteobacteria; order Hyphomicrobiales; family Phyllobacteriaceae; genus Phyllobacterium; species uncultured Phyllobacterium sp. The sequence goes on from NZ_CABSQF010000014.1 coordinate 58,197, forward strand.
CTTTCTTTAAACAAGGATCCCGGTTGCGAAACGCGGCTCGTGCAGCAGCCGGTCGAGCAGGACCAGTGCCTGCTCCAGTCTCGGCCTGTTCGGCGCTGCACCCAGTGACAACCGCACCGCTTCGGGGTGGGCGGGTGCTATGCTGAAGGCCGAAGCGGGGACGATGCCAATGCCGGACCGGCGGGCCAATGCGGAGAATTCCGCAGCACTCCACTGAACCGGCACATCGAGCCACAGGTGATGCCCGGCGGGATGGGCGGCAAAATGCCAGTCCTTCAGCACTTTCCGTGCAATTGCCTGCCGGGTGCTGCTTTCCTCACGAATGGCCGCGGCGATCCCGTAAAGACTGCCATCATTGATCCAGGCGGTGGCGATGGCCATCAGCAGTGGCGATGCGGTGGGGTTGCTGGCGCGCAGGCTGGATGCGAGTTTCAGCACATCCAGCGCGGAAGGGCAGACCACATAGGCGACACGCAACGCCGGCGTGACACATTTCGACAGCGTGGCGATGTGCCAGGTGATGTCGGGCGCTATCGAGGCGATGGCCGGCAACGACGCATCGAGAAGTTCCGCATAGGGGTCATCCTCGATGATCATCACGTCATTGCGCTGGGCAATGCTGACGATTATCTGCCGGCGCGAAAGCGGCATTGTCACTGTCGTCGGATTGTCGATGGACGGGCAGAGGTAGATAGCCTTCGGTTTCAGGGTTCTGCAGCAACTCTCGAACACATCGGGAATAATACCGTTCCTGTCCGTGGCGAGCGGGTGCAGGGGAATATCGAGCGCCGAGCACACGGATTTCAGGCCGGGATAGGTGAGGGTTCCGGTGCAGATGGAGCCGCGCCCGGCCAGAAGACTGCAAATGGCAAAGAGCGCGCTTTGGGCTCCGCCTGCGACCAGCAGCCGGTCGGCCGACGGGGCTGCGCCAAAACGCGGTGCCAGCCATTTTGTCCCGGCGGCCCGCGCCGCTTCCGTCCCGGTGCTTTCCTGGTAGCTGAGAAAATGGCTTGAAGCGCCGTTGAGCACATGACTGACACCGTGGATCAAGTGACTGTGGAGATCCGCTTCCGGGGGCTGCGGCGGAATGATCATGGTGAGGTCGAGATCCGTCAGAAGCGACGCCAGGCACTGGACCGGCGGTGTCAGGGCACCCTTTATGATCGTGCCTGAACCGACTTTCGCTTCAATGAGGTCGAGGCGGCGCGCTTCGGTCATCGCCCGTGTGACTGTGGTCAGATCGATTCCAAGCTCTTTTGCAATCGCGCGCTGCGGCGGCAGCGCATCGCCGGGTTTGAGGATGCCGGAACCAATGTCTGCGACCAGCGCATCGACAATCCCCTGATGCTTGTAGCGGGAACTGGCGGCGATACGGGGTTTCCAGGTGGTCATGATGGACTCTTTGTATGGGCTCAAGCCATACAATTACCCATGATCTGCCATTAGAACAAGGACAAATCTTCCGTGTGACAAAGCGTCATGCTTGTTTATCCGCATACAATCCGTATATTTCTCTCAGATAGTATGCTGATTGTATGTGTATTTATGAAGAATAGCATACAATGAGGCTTCACTCGAAAGGCATCAGCCATGTCACAGACAGGCCACTACCACCCGACCGACAATCCGATGAAGACCGGCATTCTCGGCCGCTGTCCGCAATGTCAACAGGGGCGGCTGTTCCACGGATTTCTCAAGCTTGCTCCCTCCTGCGAGGTTTGCGGGCTCGACTATGCCTTCGCAGATCCAGCCGACGGTCCTGCGTTTTTTGCCATGACCATCGTGGCTGTTCCAGCCATGCTGTTCGCGCTCTGGCTGCAGACGACCTACGAAGTCTCAATCTGGGTGCATCTGTTCACCACACTGCCCCTGACCCTGTTCGGCAGCCTTATTCTGCTGCGGCCGCTGAAGGGCTGGCTGGTATGTTCGCAATTCTTCCACAAGGCCGAAGAAGGCCGCCTGGTGCGCAAGGGCGAGCAGTAAGAACGGCCCAGGCAATAAGGCCGGGGCCGTTCCCGTCGATCAGGTGTTGGCGCCCCCGTCGATTGTCAGCGACGTGCCGTTGATGAAACGGCCTTCCTCGCCGGCAAGAAATGCCACCAGACCGGCGATGTCCTTGGCTTCGCCGAAGCGCGGAATGGCCATGCGGGCGCGCTGGCCTTCGGCATGATCGCCATCGGCAGGATTCATATCGGTATCCGTCGAGCCGGGATGGACGATGTTGGCGGTAATCTCCCGCGGTCCGAGATCGCGCGCCAGCGCCTTGGTCAGGCCGATCAGAGCAGCCTTGCTGGTCGAATAGGCAATCAGGCCCGGGAAGGGAACGATTTCCGCCAGGTTGCTGCCGATGCTGATGATGCGTCCGCCAGCAGGCATGAATGCTGCGGCTGCCTTTGCCGCCACAAAACTCGCGCGGACATGAATCGACATCACCCGGTCGAATTCTTCCAGTTCCAGTTTATCGACAGTGTCCATCGTATAGACCCCGGCGCTGTTCACAAGAATGTCCAGCCGCCCAAGTCTGGCGTGGGCTTCATGCACCGCAGTCTCAACAGCCTTCGCATCGAGATTGTCCGCCTTGATGGCGATTGCCCGGCGTCCAAGCTTCTCGATGGCCTTGACCGTCGCGTCCGCCTTGTCCGGGGCGCTGGTGTAGGTGATGGCAATATCGGCACCGTCTTCGGCCAGTTTGAGGGCGATGGCTGCGCCGATACCGCGGCTTCCGCCGGTGATGAAGGCGACTTTAGGAGAGAGGCGAGACATCGATTTTCCTTTATGTAATGATTGATACATAAATAACTGCCACTCTTGCACCGAAGCGTCAAGCGATTTATGTATTGATTGTTACAAAAGGAGATTGCCATGTTGCCGAAGGGCCGGCCCCGCGCCTTTGACCGTGATGCCGCACTGGAACGCGCGATGCGCGTTTTCTGGCAGAAAGGCTATGACAGCGCTTCCATGAGCGATCTGACGGAGGCCATGCAGATCAATGCACCAAGCCTTTACGCGGCTTTCGGCAGCAAGGCTGGCCTGTTCAGGGCGGCAGTGGAACTTTACACGAATCAGGTGGGGCGGCGTATCAAGAACGCTTTGCCGACAGCGGCGACGGCAAAGGAAGGTATTGCCGATTTTCTCAAGCAAACCGCAATTTCGCACACGCATCCCGGCCAGCCGCATGGATGCATGGTCGTGTTGGGGGCGTTGCATGGTGAGGAGGGTGCGGGCACACCGTGTTCTCTCTTGCGCGAACGCCGCCTCGAGAATGTAGTGCTTCTACGCGAGCGGTTGGAACGCGGGGTGCGCGAAGGTGAGCTTTCCCCAAAGGCCGATCTGCAGCAGATCGCCGAGTTCTACGCCACCGTACAGCATGGGATGTCGATCACGGCCCGCGACGGGGCAACGCTGGATCAGCTGGTGAAAACCGCACATGCGGCTATGGCAGCCTGGGAGGGGCTGACGGCAACCCCGGGATAGAATGATTGAAGACCGACCTTCGTCAGGATTTAGACGGGCGCGGATGCAGGATTGTGATGCCCTTCGTGTTCTCCTCGTCCCAATTCTACGCCGGGGCGTTCGACAAACAAATGAACGACCAGGGCCCAAAGCACCAGGCTGACAAGAACACCGAGGATGGCAATCCAAAAATTGACGTCAGACGCCATCGCAAAATCGCGGAAGGGCTGTGTGGCAAACAGCGCATACAGAACCAGCCCCTGCATCATGTAAACCGCATAGCTGATTTCGCCGAGCCTGATGCAAGGCTTTGCAATGAGGAATCCGAATAAATCTGCGCCGCTGATCAGAAAATAAAATGCGAGGCCGAGAAGCAACGCTACCTCCGGCCGGTAAGCGCTGCCGTAAAGCAATATAATGGCAATCAGGCATCCGGCGCACAGGACGGATAAAACAAACTTTGGCAGCTTGAGCAGATAGTCCGAGGCCTCGAGCGAAGCGCTGACCATTCCACAGGCAAAGAAAACGTAAAAGACCAGGGTTGAACTGCCGCTCATGAGAACGAGAACCAGTGCCGTCAACAATGTCACGATCGCAAAAGGCAGGTGGGTGTGCGCCTGTCTGGCGAAGATGGCTAGAGCAGGCAAAGCAAAATAGAACTGCCATTCATATTGCAGCGTCCACGTAACGCCTGCCAAAATTATTGCTGAACTTGGCTCATCGTTCATCCCGGTGAACGGAAAGATTCCGATGGCCATGTTTTGGATGATCTGAAGAAGGTATTGCGACAGCGGTATCTTCAGAACACCGCCGGACTTCCAAAAGATAATTGCGACAGCGAGAGAAGCTGCCAGGCAATAAACGGGCGCAAGCCTGAAAAATCTGCCCTTCATCAGTTCGGCAAAGTCCAGACGCCCCTTTGAGCGGACAATTTTCGCCCAGAATAAATAGCCGGTTATCATGAAAAAACATGCAACACTGACCTGTCCGATAAGCGTGTAGAATCGTGAGGGGGGAACCTGCCATACACCCGACCGGATGAACTGATAGTAAATTACAGAATGGTGGATCGCCACTCCCAGCGCGAGAAATCCGCGGACGCCGTCAATGGCATTCACACGAACCGCCGTTGATTTGAAGCCGGCCCGATCAAAGCCCGGAAGATATGTCAAAAGCATCAGTAGGGCGAGGCACACGAATGTCGGCCAAATCGAATATACGGTCATGAGTGTACCCGCGTAATACTTGATCCAAGCACCCTGTGGTGGCTGGTTGTGATGCGTGAGAGATGATTGCCGTCAAACGGCACAGAGGTGGGTAAATGATGTATCGGGCGTTCGCTGTTTTTTAAAGTCTGTTCTTTCTTTGCAAGAGCAAAAACAAAAACGGGCGACCGTGAGCCACCCGTTTTGCAGTCTTGGCGATGCAGTAAAGCTTACTCGCTGGCAGCAGCTTCTTCAGCCGGTGCTTCGGCAGCGGCCTTAGCGGCTTCTTCAGCGGCCTTTGCAGCTTCAGCTTCAGCGGCAATCTTTGCCTTCGCGTCTTCTTCGGCCTGCTTGGCCATGGCAACGCGTTCCTGAGCCTTCTTGCCCGGAAGACCCTTTTCAGGGTTGCTGCGCGTGTCGCGCTTGGCAATGCCAGCCTGATCGAGGAAGCGCAGAACGCGGTCGGTTGGCTGCGCGCCGTGGCCGATCCAATGCTGGATGCGGTCAGCGTCGAGCTTGACGCGATCGCCATCCTTGGGAAGCATCGGGTTCCATGCGCCAACCGTTTCGATGAAACGGCCATCGCGTGGGGCACGAACGTCAGCAATGACGATGTGGTAGTAAGGGCGCTTCTTGGAGCCGGCACGTGCCAGGCGGATTTTCAGTGACATGGGGTATTCTCCTGTTGGTTAGTTCGCGGCGTTTTCTTTGGCCGCAGTTGTTTCGTGATGTCTGATCACTTCCTTGACGATGAAGTTGAGAAACTTCTCGGCAAAATCCGGGTCGAGGTCGGCCGACTGGGCGAGGGCGCGCAGACGTTCGACCTGTTGTTTTTCGCGCGCGGGATCAGCAGCTGCGAGGCCGTTTTTGGCCTTCAGCACACCCACGGCTTTGGTGCAGCGGAAACGTTCCGCCAGCATGTGGATCAGCGCCGCATCGATGTTGTCGATGGAGGCACGCAGTTCGAGTAATTCTTTTGGCAGAGAGGAAGACGTCATGATTATCCCTTCTTCTTCGGCAGGCCGGGAAGCCCGCCACCAAGGCCGGGCAAGCGCGGGAGGCCGCCGCCCAAACCACCACCGAGGCCACCCGGAAGACCGGGAAGACCACCACCCTTGCCGAAGCCTGCGGCTTCCGCCTGCCTCTGCAAGGCCTCAAGCTGTTTCGGATCCATCTTTGAGAGGTCAGGCATGCCGCCCATACCACCCATGCCGCCGAGACCCATCTTGGCACCAAGACCGCCCATCATCTGTTTCATGATGCCGCCTTTGCCCTTGCCGCCCATCGCCTTCATCATATCCGCCATCTGGCGGTGCATTTTGAGAAGTTTGTTGATGTCGGCGGCATTGGTGCCGGAGCCCTTGGCGATGCGCTGCTTGCGCGAATGTTTGAGCAAATCCGGATTGGTGCGCTCGGCCGCAGTCATGGAGGAAATGATCGCGAGCTGGCGCTTGAAGATGGAATCATCGAGGCCGGCTGCGGCCATCTGATCCTTCATCTTGCCCATGCCTGGCATCATGCCCATGATGCCGCCCATGCCGCCAAGCTTCTGCATCTGGCCGATCTGGTCTGCCAGATCGTTGAGATCGAACTTGCCGGATTGCATCTTCTTGGCCATCGCTGCGGCTTTTTCCGCATCGATGTTTTCGGCTGCCTTCTCGACCAGCGAAACGATGTCGCCCATACCGAGAATGCGGTCGGCGATACGGCGGGGGTAGAATTCCTCCAGCGCATCCATCTTTTCGCCGGTGGCAATCAGCTTGATCGGCTTGCCGGTGACGGCGCGCATCGAAAGCGCGGCACCGCCGCGGCCGTCGCCGTCCATGCGTGTCAGGACGAGACCGGTGATGCCGACACGTTCGTCGAAGGAGCGGGCGAGGTTGACGGCGTCCTGACCGGTCAGCGCATCGGCGACGAGCAGGATTTCGTGCGGATTGGCCTTCTTCCTGATGTCGGCCATTTCGACCATCAGCGGCTCGTCAATATGCGTGCGGCCCGCAGTATCGAGAATGACGACGTCATGGCCGCCGAGCTTGGCAGCCTGCACGGCGCGCGCGGCGATCTCGACCGGTGTCTGGCCGGCGATGATCGGCAGCGTGTCGACGCCGGTCTGCACGCCGAGCTGGCGCAACTGTTCCTGGGCGGCCGGACGGCGCGTGTCGAGCGACGCCAGCAGCACCTTCTTCTTCGACCGTTCGGTCAGGCGCTTGCCGATCTTGCCGGTGGTTGTGGTTTTACCGGAGCCCTGCAGGCCGACCATCATGATGACGACCGGCGCCGGGGCATTGAGATCGATAGTGACGCCTTCGGCGCCGAGCATGTCGACGAGTTCGTCATGGACGATCTTGACGACCATCTGGCCCGGCTTGATACTTTTCAGGACTTCGGCACCAACCGCCTTGGCGCGAACCTTGTCCGTGAATGAGCGGACAACATCGAGGGCAACGTCAGCTTCGATGAGGGCCCGGCGCACTTCGCGCAAAGCCGCCGCGACGTCGGCATCCGACAACGCGCCACGGCCGGTCAGGCCATTCAAAATTGAACCTAGTCGTTCCTGTAAGCTCTCAAACATCCGTTTTCCTTTATCCTTCCGGGAACCGTTTCCCCGAGAGGTAAGCATCCTCCGCGCCAAAGCCCATAGTTAAAATGCGGCTCAAAGCAAAATTGCACCCGAGGGCGCATCGCGCTGTCGGGTGTTGACCTCCGGGATCGTCGAACCCTTGCGGGGTCCCGGTCGGCTGCTCGGAGTTTGGAACTCGTCGCGGATTGATGTGCGGCTTAAACAGGAAATGCGGCTCAAAGTCAAGACAAGGGCATTAGGCGCGCTTTTTCAATCCTGCGGCTTCACGCAAGGCCTCGTCGATGCGGCTCTGCCAGCCGGGACCGCCGGAACGGAAATAATCGAGCACATCGGGGCTGAGACGGATGGAAACCGGCGTCTTGGTTGTCTCCGCGACCGGCCTGCCGGGCTTGCGCCTGCTCAATTCGGTAACGAGAACTGTATCGGGATCCTCCAGCGCAGCCTTGGTCAGCGCGGCATCTTCTTCGGGAGTAATCTTATCCAAAGCCGCTTGAATGCGTGCTCTGTGTGCGGCGCGTTGTTTCTCAGTCATATTCGTTTGCATATCTTTTGATCTCAGTGGTTGTCGATCGACGCAAGGAGATAACTCTAATCTGGTCACCACGTTCGGTATAAACAAGCGTAAAAAGGGTATGTCCGATGAAGCCTATCGCCACGATTCGCTCTTCTGCGTAGTTTTCCCGATCGTCCAAGCTTTCCAAAGCCGTGCTGAACTGAAATCGCTTTGCAAGTTCGAAATCCACGCCATGTTTGCGCAAATTGCTCCTGGCCTTTTCGTCATTCCATTCGAATTTACGCATGAAAACCGCTGCAGTCAATAATTAATGTATATACAAAAATATGAGTGGCTGGTCCGGAAAATTGCAGCCATTTTACAATGAAAGCGGAGCGATGCTGCTTATCAATACGTCTAACGCCGGCCGCCGAATCAGGTTGTATGTAGCAATTCTAGGTTGTGACGAGTCCAGTGCTTCTGGGCTCGCTCACGGTCTTCAAAATGCCTTCGAATAGCGTCAAAAGCCCGAAACCGGGTCAAAATAAACGGAATTGGCGCGGTTTCGCCAAATGTCGCCGGATTCTGCCAGATGACAGCGGATCAGAAAAATGGCAGATAGGTTCAAAGAAGATTCAACTTTTAAGGAGATTTCCATGGCATTTGTTGCCAAAGCCAGGTTTTTTGCAGGAGTCGCCGCAGCGGTTTTTCTGACTGCGGGTGCGGCGCAGGCCGCCGCCCAGTGCGGCAACAACTCCGCCGGATTTCCGGCATGGGTTCAGCAGTTCAAGCAGGAAGCCCAGTCGCAAGGGATCGGCAGCAAAGGCCTCAGCGCGCTCAACAACGTGACCTATTCCACGAAGACGATCGCGCTGGATCGCAATCAGAAGAGCTTCAAGTACTCGCTCGAAAAGTTCCTGCAGGTTCGCGGCGGACAGACGATCGTCTCGCGCGGCAAGAAGCAGAAGGCGCAGAATGCGGCGCTCTTTGCCAGCATCGAAAAGCGTTATGGCGTGCCAGCCGGCCCGATCATTGCCATCTGGGGCATGGAAACGGGCTTTGGCGCCTATATGGGTGACCAGCACACACTGTCCGCCGTATCGACGCTTGCTTATGACTGCCGTCGCAGCGACTACTTCCGCCAGCAGCTTTATGCGGCTTTGAAGCTGATCGATCATGGTGATCTGGCACCCGATGCGCGCGGTGCGTTGCACGGCGAAATCGGCCAGACCCAGTTCATGCCCGCCAACGTGCTGAAGTACGGTGTTGATGGTGATAGCAGCGGTCACATCGACATGGTGCGCTCCAAGGCCGATGCCCTGGCATCCACTGCAAATTTCCTGGTTGGTCATGGCTGGCAGCGGGGCGCCGGCTATCAGCAGGGCGAGCCGAATTTCGCAGCGATTCAGGGTTGGAATGCCGCCACGGTTTACCAGCAGGCGATTGCGATCATGGGTGCGCAGATCGACGGCAAATAAAGCCTTTTTTCCGCTCTATCACGTTCAAGAGGCCGGTGTGTTCGCACCGGCCTTTTGTTTTTAGAAGCCTTCACAGGTCTCGCCGATGGCGCCTTGGGCACTGGCGCTGATCTTGCCATCACGGAAGCTGAATATCTCACGTGTATAGGTGGTGTTTTCGGGGAATTCGTAGCAGACGAGCATGGTCATCCTGCCGTTCTCCATCCCCTCAAGCCGATGCTTCACCTTGGTGTCTTTTGCCGCACTCTCCCATTCGGTGAGCGAAGCGAGGAATTCGCTTTTGTTCAGTTCGACTTCCTGGTCTTCCAGCACAATTGTTGCATCATCCGTCAGAAGATCGGCGAATTCGGCCCGGTCAACCGTTGCAAGCGCCTTGTACCAGCGCTCGACAAGAATCTCTGGTGCATCCTCGGCAAGCGAAGGCACCACGAGGCTGAAAAGCAGCGCGACGGCGATCACCAGTTTCCGCATGGGCTACTGTCCCGGCTGCAGGTCGACCAGTTCAGGGTCCGGGCGCAGGAAATCCCCGGTTTCAGGGTTCATCACCCAAAGCTCGCCGGTCGAGATATCGAACCAGGCACCATGCAGGGTGAGGCGTCCCTTCTTTTCCAGGATATCGACACAGGGAAAGCTGCGCAGGTTCCTTAGGGAGTAACGGATGGAAATGCGCTCCAGCGCGGTCTGGCGTTCGAACGGGGTCATCAGCTCGTTGGCGGCGACCGCTTCGGCGGCGGGGGCCACGAGGCTCATCCATTTGCCGATGAAGTCACCGGGTGAAAGCGGCTTGCTTTCCGTATCGAGCGCCGCCTTGATGCCGCCGCAACGGCCATGCCCCAGAACGACGATATTTTTCACCTTGAGGCTTTGCACGGCAAATTCGAGCGCGGCCGACGTCGCGTGGTACTCGCCGTCCGGCTCATAGGGCGGCACCAGATTGGCGACATTGCGGATGACGAAAATCTCGCCGGGGCTGGTGTCGAAAATGATTTCGGGGGCGGCGCGGGAGTCGCAGCAGGCGATTACCAGCGTTTCAGGGGTCTGGCCTTGTTCGGCCAATTGGCGGTAGCGCAGGGTTTCATTGGCATAACGCTGCGCCATGAAGGTGCGATAACCGGTGAGCAGTCTCTCAGGAAGCATGGTCATGATGGTGCATTAATCCCGATTGAAGGTAAGATCAATTGGTCTTGTGTCGGTAGACGCAATGCTGAAATGCGAGACCCCAGAATAGGGCCATTTCACGGCATGTCACCGGAATTGCGGAACCACGCCCCGTGTCGAAACGGCGCAGGTCAGGCCCGGATGCCTTTGCTCGGGTGCGTAAGGCGGCGCATCTGGATCATCGCCATCGGACTGGACAGGCTGGAAGCATCCGCTTCCAGCATCAATTCGTCGGCGCCGCGCTTGGCCGAACGCGCCATGATCTCAAAGACCGACGCGGTGGTCCGCTGCAAAATCTGCTCGTGGTCGAGGCCAGCCAGCATGCGCGCCAGGAAGAGTGCCGACGTCAGGTCGCCGAGCCCGTTCGTCGGGCCGGTGACAAGGCGGTGCTCTGCCAGCATGGCGAAGGAATGGGTGACCAGAAGATTGCCCGTGCCGCCAGCCAGCATCGGATGGGCCGAGGTTACCAGCATCGTGCCGGGACCGGCATGCAGCGCCGCCTGCATGATCGACTTGTTGTCGGGAAGGTCGGCTCCGGCGAGCCAGGCCAATTCGAAACGGTTGGGCGTGGAGATATCGGCGAGAGGCATCAGCTCATCGCGAATACCGATGGCCGTGGCTTCGGGAACATAAAGGCCTTTCGTGTCGCCGATCACGGGATCGCAGAGGTAAAGCACATCCTTGTTCTGGCTTTTGACCTTCTTGACGAGGCGGGCGACGGATGCCGCCTGTGCGGCATTGCCGAGATACCCGGTCATGATGGCGCGCACTTCGCCCAACCACGGCGCGCGCTCCAGATCGGCGATCAGATCGTCGAACTGCTGGGGTTCCGGTACAATGCGCTTGGCTGGCCCGTGCCCGGGATGCCATGGCAAGACGACCGTGGGTACTGCCCAGACCGGATGTCCGAGAGTCTCAAGCGCAAACACCGCAGCACGGTTGCCAACGGAACCGCGCACCACGTGGCTTGAAATGACGATGACTGCATTGGAGGAGGGAGCAACAGAACCGGTCATGGGAATACTCGTAAAGGAGTTCGGAAAAGCGGGATGAGTGCGCAGACTCAGCTTTTGCCGGTAACAGAACTGATCAACCAGATAAACATGGCGAGCAATACAAGCAATCCCAGAAACCGGCCGATGCGTGTCCCCCAGATTTCTATCGGATCGCTGGCATCGGCATCTTGCGCGGTGAAATGCCCCTTGGTTCTGGCAACTGTGCGGTCGATCACGGTTCCGCTGCCGGCATTGGACTCGTGGTTGACGCGTTCCAGAATCCGCGCCGATTCTGTTACAGTCTGACGTTCTTTGTCATTGGCAGCCATGGCGATTCCGCTTGATCCCTGTTGCAAGGCAGCATAGCGCTTTGCCAGTTCCTTTTGCAGCAAAAAATGGCTACGCTCAGCCTGCTTCGTTCCAAAACGGCCAACTGGGCAGGAAAATGAGTGTTGAGGAGAGGGTTTTATGCAGAAAATGGCGTCGTCGTCCGGCTTTTTGCCACGCAATGTTTTTTCGGTTCTTGCGCTTGCCATCCTCATGCCGCTGCTTTCCGCATGCGGCTTCAATACGATTCCAACCAATGAAGAGCAGGCCAAGGCCGCATGGAGCGAGGTGCTCAACCAGTATCAGCGCCGTGCGGACCTGATCCCGAATCTGGTCGAAACCGTCAAAGGTTATGCGGCTCAGGAAAAGGACGTGCTGACATCCGTGGTCGAGGCACGCGCCAAGGCAACGTCGGTGCAGGTGACACCTGATACGCTGAAGGACCCCAATGCCTTCAAGGCGTTCCAGGACAATCAGGCCAATCTCACCGGTGCCCTGTCGCGGCTTCTGGCGGTTGTCGAAAACTATCCCGACCTCAAATCCAACCAGAACTTCCTGGCACTGCAATCGCAGCTGGAAGGCACGGAAAACCGCATAGCCGTTGCCCGCCGTGATTATATCGAGGCGGTGCGCGTTTATAACACCTCGCTGAGAACCATGCCGACGATCATCTGGACGTGGATCTGGTACACCGGCAGCCAGCCCTATCAAACCTTCACCATCGACGATTCCGCCAAGCAGACGCCTCAAGTCAAATTCTAGGCTTTCAGAATGCGCACCATGCGCCAAAGCGCGGTCAATACGATGCGACGTCCCATCTTGATGCGGATTTGGCATGGTCTGCTGTTGATTCCGGTTCTGCTTGGGCTGTTGCTGGGCGGCGCCTTTGCGGCTGCGCTGCCAGCCCTGACGGGACGCGTGGTCGACGGTGCAAATGTCATCGATGCGGCAACGCGGGATGCCATCACCCAGAAGCTGGCGGCATTCGAGGCGAAGTCATCCGACCAAGTCGTCGTCGTGACGGTTCCAAGCCTTGATGGAGAGGCGATCGAGCCTTATTCCAACCGGCTTTATCGTGCCTGGGCGCTTGGCCAGAAGCAGGAAAACAACGGTGTCCTTCTGGTCGTTGCTCCCAGTGACCGCAAGGTGCGTATCGAGGTCGGCTATGGGCTGGAAGGAACGCTGACGGATCTGTTGTCCAGGCTGATCATCGAGAACGCCATTATTCCGGGCTTCCGTTCGGGCGACTATTCCGGCGGCATAGCGCGCGGGGTCGACGATATATTGACCGTGCTCTCCGGCGATTCAGCCGAACTCCAGGCACGGGCCAAGCGGAATATCCAGAAGGAGTCCTCCAACATCGACTGGTTCGGGGTGATTTTCATCTCGATCTGGGTGCTGATCTTCTTCGGTGGGTTCGGCATGGCGATCATGGCTTCGGTTTTCGGCCAGAAGATCGGGCCCGGCCGTTACAAATGGCTTGGCATGACCATTGATACACGATCCTCCTCGGGCGGCGGTTCCGGTGGAGGATGGTCATCGGGTGGTGGCGGTTGGTCTTCCGGCGGTGGCGGAGGCGGCGGCTTTTCCGGCGGCGGCGGTTCGTCGGGCGGCGGCGGCGCTTCGGGAAGTTGGTAGGAGAGAGCATGTCAATGATGAGCGACGAGGATCACGCCCGCATTGCCGAGGCGATCCGTGATGCGGAAAGCCGGACCAGCGGCGAAATCTACGCGGTACTCGCCCGCCGCAGCGACAGCTATTTCTTCGTCGCCGGTTTTGTGGTCACCGTTGCCATCCTCATTGCAGCCGTCGTGGTTGCACTGGCGGCACACTGGTACTGGTTCACGATTTCACTGCCGCTGTTCGGTCTGGCCATTCTCGCAGCGTTTCTCACCGCTATCCTGCTGATCCGGCTGGTGCCGGGCCTTGGCATGCTGTTCGTGCCCAAGCGCATTCTCTATCAGCGCGCGCACCTCAATGCGGTTCAGCAATTCCTGGCGCGCAATGTTCACCTGACGGAAAAGCGCACCGGCATTCTGCTCTTCGTGTCCCTGGCCGAGCACTATGCGGAAGTCGTGGCAGATGCGGGCATCAATGCGCGTGTGCCGCAGGAGGAATGGAACGGCATTGTCGCAATCCTGACAAACCATGCGGCGCTGGATGATCATGCCTCCGGCTTTCTCAAGGCCATTCGGCATGCGGGGCAATTGCTTGAAACACACTTTCCGGCAGGTCCCGACAACGTCAATGAGCTCGATGACCATCTGGTGGAACTGTAGCCTGTCCAAATGTCATGCGAATTTTACCTCCGACGTGCAGTTTGCAGTCGAAAATGCAATTTCAGTGGCTATGATGAGCCAAAATGCCTGTTCAGGGAGAGAATCTGATGGCTTCAACAACAAAATCGGGCGCGAAAGCCGCTCTGAAATCAAAAACAGCAAAAGCCACGAAAGAAAAGAAGCAAGCACCCGGTTTGTTTGAAGAACTGCTGTTTGCGCGGGCGCCGGCAGAAGACCTTGCTGACTACGATGCAGGGGCGCTGAGAACGTCTGCCAGGCTTGCCGAGGATGCACTGAGCCGGTTCAAATCGGGAAAGCCCCTGATCGACCTTTCCGATGGCAGCACCGTCTCTCGTGATGGCAGGCCGGTTACGGTCGTCACCCTGATCAACGATAACATGCCCTTCCTGCTCGACTCGGTTCTGGGCGAGATCAGCGAACGGGTTAGCTCGGTCTATCTGGTGCTGCATCCGGTGATGGACGTGGACCGGAAAAGCGGCGCGGTTATCGGTGCTGCAGGACCCGACAAACCGGGCAAGGATGAAGCCCGCGTCTCCGTGATGCAGATTCATGTGCCGGCATTGGATGCACCCGTGCGTGAAATCATGGTTGAAGCGCTCAATCTCGTGCTCAAGCAGGTGCGCGAAGCGGTGAATGACCGCGCCGCCATGGTTGCGCGTCTCGGCGATGCGATCGAAGCCTACAAGACCGGCAAGACGCCGATGAAGAAAGCCGCCGCCGAAGAGGCGGTCGAATTCCTCGAATGGCTGCGCGACAACAATTTCACCTTCCTCGGCGTGCGCGAATACGATTATCAGGGCGACGGCAGCCAGGGCGAACTGGAGCGGTCGGGCAAACCCGGTCTTGGCATTCTGCGTGATCCCGATGTGCGCGTGCTCAAGCGCGGCAACCAGGGCGTGACGACCACGCCGCAGATCATCGCGTTCCTCACCGGTCCCGAGCCGCTGATCGTCACCAAGGCGAACACCAAGTCGCTGGTGCATCGCCGCGGCTACATGGATTACATCGGCGTCAAGACCTATGATGCCGATGGCAAGGTGAGCGGCGAATTGCGCTTCGTCGGCCTATTCACCTCCGGGGCCTATACGCGTTCCGTGCTGAAGATCCCCTATCTGCGTTCGAAGACGGAAAGCGTCATCAGCCGCCTCGGATTCAACCGCGAGGATCACTCGGGCAAGCAGCTGATCAAGGTACTCGAGAGCTATCCGCGCGACGATCTTTTCCAGATCGACGTCAAGACACTGACCCGCAATGCCGAGATCATTTTGGCCCTGGGCGAGCGCCCGCGTGTGCGTGTCCTGCCGCGCATCGATCCTTTCGGCCGGTTTGCTTCCATCATCGTCTACGTGCCGCGCGAACGTTACGATTCCATCGTACGCGAAAAGGTTGGTTCCTATCTCGCGGCAACCTATGAGGGACATGTTTCCGCCTATTATCCGGCATTTCCGGAAGGCAATCTGGCGCGTGTTCATTTCATCATCGGCCATGCGGAGAATGACTTCCCCAAGGTCAAGCGCGAGGCTTTGGAAGAAACCGTCCGGTCGATTGTCCGCACCTGGGAAGACGCAGTCGCCGAAGTTGGCGACCGCAGCGGCCTGGCGGAGTTCTCGTCGCTCGCCGCGGTATTCCCCGATTCCTACCGCGAAAACTTTTCGCCGGATGAAGCGCTGATCGATGCCAGCCGGATTGCCGGACTGTCGCGGACCAATCCGCTGTTTGTTGATTTCTACCGTCACCGGACCGATGGCGCCAATGCGGCGTCGCTGAAAATCTATCACTACGGCTCGGCTGTCGCCCTGTCCCAGCGCGTGCCGCTGCTCGAGAACATGGGCTTCCGCGTGATCAGCGAGCAGACGTTTGCCTTGCCTGCTGCCGATGGCAGCCCGCTTTTCGTGCATGACATGGAATTGGTCAGCACATCCGGGTCCTCCATCGATCTCAGGGACAATGGCGACCTGTTCGAAGATGTGTTCCGCAACATATGGGGCGGCGCTTCCGACAATGACGGCTACAATGCGCTCGCATTGACAGGGCAGTTGACGGCACGCCAGATCATCATCCTGCGCGCCTATGGCCGTTATCTGCAACAGGCCGGTATTCCCTATTCGCAGGATTACATCGCCATTGCGCTCAACCGCTACCCGGCGATTGCCAAGCAATTGTTCGATCTGTTCGAGCAGCGGCTCAATCCGAAAAAGGGTGCGTCGACGCAATCGCACCGCAAACAGGCAACGATTCGCGCTGCCATCGAAGAGGCACTGCAGGGTGTGCCAAGCCTTGACGATGACCGCATCCTGCGCCGTTTCCTCAATCTGATCGAATCGACATTGCGCACCAATGCCTTTGCGCCGGAAGAGGATGGCAGCGAACGTGTGACGCTGGCCTTCAAGCTCGACCCGCGCGCGCTGGATGATCTTCCGGAGCCACGGCCCTATCGCGAAATCTTTGTCTATGGCCCCGAAGTCGAGGGCGTCCACCTGCGCTTTGGTCCGGTCGCCCGCGGCGGGCTGCGCTGGTCGGACCGGGCACAGGATTACCGCACGGAAGTGCTGGGCCTCGTCAAGGCACAGCAGGTCAAGAATGCCGTCATCGTGCCGGTTGGCGCCAAGGGCGGGTTCTATCCGAAGCGCCTGCCGACAGGCGGCGACCGCAACGTGATCTTCGAAGCGGGGCGTTCGGCCTACATCACCTTCATCGCGACGCTGTTGTCGGTGACCGACAACCTGCACGGTGAAACCGTTGTGCCGCCGGAAAATATCCTGCGGCTGGACGGGGACGATCCCTATTTCGTCGTGGCTGCCGACAAGGGCACGGCGACGTTCTCCGACACCGCCAATGCCATCAGCCAAGCACATGATTTCTGGCTGGACGATGCCTTTGCGTCGGGCGGTTCGGCCGGCTACGACCACAAGAAGATGGGCATTACCGCTCGCGGTGCCTGGGAAGCCGTGAAACGGCATTTCCGTGAAATCGGCACGGATATCCAGAAAGTACCGTTTGTGGCGGTTGGCGTCGGCGACATGTCCGGCGACGTCTTCGGCAATGGCATGTTGCTGTCACCGCAGACGAAACTCGTTGCCGCGTTTGACCACCGCGATATCTTCATTGATCCGGAGCCCGACGTCAAAGCCAGCCTGAAGGAGCGGCAGCGCCTGTTCAACCTGCCGCGTTCGAGCTGGCAGGACTATGACAAGTCGAAGATTTCGGCTGGCGGCGGCGTGTTCTCCCGTTCGCAGAAGTCGATTACCCTGTCGAAGGAAGCCGCCAAGGTGATCGGCCTTGCCAAGACCACGGCAACGCCGTTCGAAATCATGACGGCCATCCTGAAAGCACCGGTCGATCTCCTGTGGTTCGGTGGCATCGGCACCTATATCCGCTCCAGCTTCGAGACGGATGCCGAAGTGGGCGACCGCGCCAATGACGCCATCCGCATCACCGGGCTTGATGTGCGGGCCAAGGTGATCGGTGAGGGTGCCAATCTTGGCGTGACGCAGAAGGCGCGCATCGAATTCGGTCTCGCCGGTGGGCGCTGCAATTCCGACGCCATCGACAATTCGGCCGGCGTGAACACCTCTGACGTCGAGGTTAACATCAAGATTGCCCTTGCGCAGGCCATGCGTTCGGGAAAACTGCAGCGCGACAAGCGCGATACGCTGCTCGAATCGATGACGGACGAAGTAGGACATCTCGTCCTGCGCAACAATTATCTGCAGACGCTGGCACTGTCGCTGGCGCAGCGGCGCGGGTTGACCGATCTTGCCTATCAGTCGCGGTTCATGAGCGAACTGGAAGCCCGGAAGCTGTTGAACCGCAAGGTGGAAACCCTGCCGGATGACAAGGCGTTGGCCGAAAGGCAGGCTGATGGCATAGCACTCAGCCGCGCCGAACTCGGTGTCCTGCTCGCCTATGCCAAGATCGTGCTGTCCGACCAACTGCTGGCCAGCAACCTGCCGGATGATCCCTATCTGGAACGTGGATTGCTCGATTACTTCCCGAAGCAGATGAAGGAAGGCTACGGCGAGGAAATCCGCACGCATCGTCTGCGTCGGGAAATCATTGCGACCCAACTCGCCAATGATGCCATCAACCGCGGCGGCCCGACCTTTGTCAGCCGTCTTGCCGATCTGACGGGGCAGTCGGCACCGGATATCGTCCGGGCCTATGTGATCGTGCGTGACGGTTTTGAGGTTGATGGGCTGTTCGCCGATATCGATGCGCTCGACAATGCCCTGCCGGGTGACGTGCAGAACGGCTTTTACGCCAAAGTGGCGCAGATGCTCAACTGGACAACGGCGTGGGTCCTGCGCAACCGGACCGGCGGCATCGGCCTGGAGGCGGCAATCAAGGAAATCAAGTCGGCCCGCAGCACGCTGCAGCCCAAACTGGAGAAGCTGCTGCCGCTGTCCATGAGCAGCCAGCTGCGCGACGATACGGCCTATTACGCCGGACAAGGTGCACCTGCGGCCTTGGCGGCTCAGCTCGCCCGGCTGGAAATCGCGCCGATCATTCCGGATATCGCTGCCGTCGCCCAACAGGCCGGTACCGACATTGCCAGTGCGGCCAAGGCGTATTTCGATATTTCCGAAGCGTTCCGCATCGGCCGTATCGTCGAAGCGGCGCGAGGTGTTTCCGTCGCGGACTACTATGACGGCATCGCGCTGGCACGTGCATCCGACCTGATCTCGCAAGCGCGGCGCGGTATTGCCGTGGCGGCACTCAGCGAGCACGGCAAGAAGTCCGATCCGG
Source organism: uncultured Phyllobacterium sp. (assembly GCF_902479695.1). NCBI lineage: Bacteria > Pseudomonadati > Pseudomonadota > Alphaproteobacteria > Hyphomicrobiales > Phyllobacteriaceae > Phyllobacterium > uncultured Phyllobacterium sp. The sequence goes on from NZ_CABSQF010000014.1 coordinate 76,933, forward strand.
CCAAGGAATGGCTGGCCGGACGCGGCACGCAGGTCGATGAAGTGCGTCAGCGTATGGCGAATATCGTCGAGGGCGGGGACCTCACGGTCTCGCGTCTCGCCGTTGCCGCCGGATTGCTTTCCGACCTGTCCTAGAACAGGCTGGGGGGACCGGATCAGGGGAAGGAAACGACATGGCTGCGTCTAAACGGGGCATCTGGGGATGGATGCTCTTCGACTGGGCGGCGCAGCCATTCTTCACCGTCGTCACGACCTTCATCTTCGGTCCCTATTTTGTTGCGCGGATGGCGAGTGATCCCGCCATCGGCCAGGCCGCCTGGGGCTATGGCATAGCCATATCAGGCCTCGTCATTGCTGTGCTGTCACCCGTCCTCGGGTCGATTGCCGATCAGACCGGCGCGCGCAAGCCGTGGATCGGCTTCTTTGCCGTCATCCAGATCATTGCCCTGTCGATGCTGTGGTTCGCCGCGCCGGGTTCAAGTCTCATTGCTCCGCTGCTCTTCTTTTCCCTGGCGTCGATTGCCGCGGAATTCTCCATCGTTTTCAACGACTCGATGATGCCGCGGCTGGTGCCGGAAAAGGATATCGGGCGTATTTCCAACATGGCGTGGGGACTCGGTTATCTCGGCGGCATGATTGTGCTGATCTTTGTCGTCGCCTTCATGGCCGGCTCGCCGGAAACCGGAAAAACCATGCTGGGATGGCAACCGATCCTGGGGCTTGATCCCGCTGCAGGCGAGGGCGACCGCGCAACCGGACCTCTGTCAGCACTGTGGTATCTGGTTTTCGTGCTGCCGATGTTCCTGTTTACGCCCGACAGCGCAAGGGGTCTGCCCATCGGCAAGGCGGTGCGCGGGGGGCTTGCGGAGTTGAAATCCACCATTGGCGAGGTGCGCCGGCGCCCGGGCATCTTCCGCTTTCTCATCGCCCGCATGATTTACCAGGATGGCGTCAACGCCCTGATCGCCCTTGGCGGGGCATTTGCCGCGATCATGTTCGGTTGGGCAACCGTGGAGATCGGCATCTACGGCATCATCCTGAATGTCGTTGCGATTTTCGGCTGCCTTGCCGCGAGCTGGCTCGATACGCGGATCGGCTCGAAGGCGGTGGTGGTGATCTCGCTGCTGCTATTGACTGTCGCGGCCGTCGGCATCGTGTCGACTGGGCCCGGCTACACACTGTTTGGATTGTTGCCGCTGACCGGCGCCGATACGGGCGGGCTGTTCAAGACACCCGCCGAGAAGGCCTTCATCGTGTTCGGGCTTCTCATCGGGCTTGCCTTCGGCCCGGTGCAGGCATCGTCGCGGTCCTACATGGCCCGCAGCGTGTCGATCGACGAAGCGGGCCGCTATTTCGGCATCTATGCCCTGTCGGGGCGGGCAACGAGTTTTCTCGCGCCATTTATGGTTGCCACTGTGACAGCGCTGAGCGGATCGCCACGCCTCGGCATGGCGATGATCATCGTCTTCCTGCTGGCCGGACTGGCTGTCCTGTTGCGAACACCCTATCCGGCCGCAATTCCGGCAAGGCTCAGTGCCTGAAATGGCGCATGCCGGTGAACACCATGGCAATGCCGTGTTCATCGGCTGCAGCGATAACGTCCTCGTCCCGCATGGAACCACCGGGCTGGATGACGGCCGTGGCTCCGGCGGCGACCGCTGACAGCAATCCGTCGGCGAAGGGGAAGAACGCGTCGGAGGCGACGACCGAGCCTTTGGTCAGGGGTGTCGCCAATCCGGCGGCTTCAGCAGCATCTTCCGCCTTGCGGGCGGCAATACGTGCGGAATCAACGCGGCTCATCTGACCGGCGCCGATACCGACTGCCGCGCCATCCTTCACATAGACGATGGCATTGGATTTGACATGCTTGGCGATGCGGAAGGCGAGCTTCAGGTCGGTCATTTCCTGTTCGGTTGGCGCGCGTTTGGTCACGACCTTCAGATCGAGATCGTCGACCACGCCGCTGTCGCGTGACTGGACGAGAATGCCGCCGGCAACAGTCTTTGCGGTGATACCGGATGCACGCGGATCGGGCAGGCCGCCGGTGACGAGCAGGCGAAGGTTTTTCTTGGCGGCAACGATTGCCTGGGCTTCCGGTGTTGCATCCGGCGCGATGATCACTTCGGTGAAGGTCTTGACGATTTCTTCCGCCGCATCCGCATCGAGTGTCTTGTTGAGCGCGACAATGCCGCCGAAGGCCGAAACGGGATCGCAGGCCAGCGCCTTGAGATAGGCTTCCTTCAGTGTCGCGCCCTCGGCCACGCCGCAGGGGTTGGCATGCTTGATGATGGCGACAGCGGATGTGCGGGCTGGATCGAACTCGGCAACCAGTTCGAAGGCTGCGTCGGTATCGTTGATGTTGTTGTAGGAAAGCTGCTTGCCCTGCAGCTGGGTTGCCGTGGCAACGCCCGGACGCTTTTCCCCGGTGAGATAAAAGCCGGCGGACTGATGCGGGTTTTCACCGTAGCGCATGACGGAATGCAGGTGGCCGCCGATGGCCCGGCGCGATGGCGTCTCGGTCATCAGCGCTTCGGCGAACCAGCCCGAAATGGCCGCATCATAGGTTGCCGTGCGGGCATAGGCCTTGGCGGCAAGGCTCTGGCGGAAGGAATAGGGCAGTGATCCATCGTGCTTGTCGAGCATGGCAATCACCATCTCGTAATCGCCTGTATCGGTGACCACGCCGACATAGGCATGGTTCTTTGCCGCCGCCCGGATCATGGCCGGTCCGCCGATGTCGATGTTCTCGACGATATTGGCGTAGTCGGCACCGGAATGGCGAACCTCTTCAAAGGGGTAGAGGTTGATGACAGCCAGATCGATGGCGCCGATGCCGTGCGCCTGCATGGCATCGGCATGTTCCGGATCGTCGCGCACCGCCAACAGGCCGCCATGCACCTTGGGGTGCAGGGTCTTGACGCGGCCATCCATGATCTCGGGAAAATTGGTAACCTCGGAAACATCAATGACCGGAATGCCTTCTGCCGCAATGGTCTTGGATGTTCCGCCGGTCGACAGTATTTCGATACCGTGCCGGTGCAGCGCATGGGCGAGGGCTGTCAGGCCCGCCTTGTCGGAAACCGAAATGAGCGCACGCTTGACGGGATGAAGGTTCGGGGCGGGAATGGATTTTGCAGTGACGGCCATGGGAGAATTCGTCCTCAGCGGGAAAGTTTGGGGGATTTGGACAGCCGGTTAGCACAGGCAGCCAAGGAATCCTACTTCCGATCGCATATTCAGACGATTTGGGGCGGTTTTCCCCACCACAAGGGGTCAGCCATAGGCGCCGAGGGATGTCCGGGTGAATTGCCATTCCACTTCCGGCAGTTGCGCCGCACTCAGCGAAAGCGTGATCTGGCGCGTTTTGACCGGCCCGCGGAACCCGGCGAAGAACAGCGAGTCTTCGATGAAGGGCTGAACGGTGGCGGAAAACATCCAGATATCGTCATTGTCCACCTGCAGGATGATCAGGCCGTTATCATCGACACTGACATTGACCGCCGGATGGAGATGAAAGCGGATGACCACATTTTCGCGGCCGGTCCCGCGCAGCGGATTGCGGCCGGCGGCAAAGAAACTGTCGATGCCCTCGATGACACTGCCGTTGTGCGACAGGACGATCTGGCGTTCGTGGTAGATGCCGAATGGCCGGACATAGCCATTGTGGTTGGCGACGAAACCAACGGCCCCCGGCCGTTCGATCCGCTCGACATTGACCTTTGTCGGGCCGGCGATGATCGGCGTGCCGATCATGGTGGAAAGCCCGGAGGTCGCGCTGAAACGGCATGACGAGGTGTCATTGATCGTCGCGGTGGAATGCGCAGCGGTGGAGCGCGCCAGCGGGCGGAATTCTTCCGGGCCGTAGCGGTCGACACCGGCATTGACGATGTAGCGATTGCGCCCGGATGACATTTCGAAAGACAGGCACCCGGCATGGGCGTCGCGCGACGCGGTGACCGGCGGTGCAAGGCCGGTATCGGCAATGATGGTGGTCGAATCCATCGAGAGCCGCTCATAACCCGAATGCAGCGCATGGGTCAGGGGCAGGCCGCCAATATCGTCATGGCGCAGAACGGCGATGACACGTTCGGGCATCGTCGCGCCGACGCCGTTGAAGAGGGCCAGGTTGCCGTCGTGATGGCGGAAGAAACGCAACGCGGGCAGCATGCGCTCGATGGCTTCCATCAGCGCCTTCGGCGGTGCCTCGGTGCCACTGGCATAGGTCTGGCGCAGGGGAAGAAGGTCGGCCAGAAGCTCGAGCACCGTCAGCGGATTGCGGGAGATATGCCCGCCATCCGGCAGGATCTGGTGAATGAGCTCAAACTCGAGATTGCGACGGGCCGAGCGCGCCGTATTGGATGAAACGGGCAGCGCCAGCGCGGCAAAGGCAAGCGCAATGCGGGCGCGCAGTTTCTCTTCGCCATCGTCCATTACGGCGGCCATGGTCCTCAGATAACGCACCTGGGTGGCGAGCGAACGCATGAATTGCCGGTATGCGCGCAGGTCTGCACCCGCCAGGATGAGGCTGGAATGCTGGAGCCAGGCGATAATGCGCTGGGCTGTGACCTCGGGAGCCCAGGCAGGGCCGCCGATCGAGCGGCCGTGGGTCGCTATCCAGTCGCTGAGCAGGGCGCGGGCATTGGCTGTTGCAAGCTCGGTGCCGGAAGCACGCATATGGCGCAGCCAGCCGAAATTGTGCAGCGCCGCCTGCCAGGCGGCATTGGGTGGCTCGACGATGAAGGGCGAGCGCCCGCCGGTTTCAACCACCCGGCCGGCAAGGGCAAAGCGGCCATGGTAAAATTCTTCTGCAAGCTGCGGGTCGGCTGGGCGCAAATCCTGCGGTGCAATGAGCACGCGTTCGGGGGTGAACCCGGTGAAACGCCAGCGAAACAGTGGCCCCATGCGCAAGCGCCTGCGAAAACGGCGCCACAATTGCGCAGTCGCAAGTCCCCAAAGTTGCGGTGTTTCGCTAAAAGCGACCATCTCGCGGCATTTCCTCGCTTCGCCGCATTCCGGCGCACTTCAGTCTGCTGTTACGCATGTTCGCGAAACATGTCCCGCATGGCGGAATCCTGTCCCGGCTCCCTGAAATCATTGCTTTGGTTTCAACCCATCGACGACAAATCGGGACTATGCAACCAAAACAGTTAAAATTTTAGTATTTGATTTTAATCTTTCCGGCGAAAACGTGCAGCGAAGAAACCATCCATGCCTGAGAGGGCCGGATCATCGTTGGCAAGGTCAGCCGGTGTGGAACGCACATAGCCCTCCGGGGTGATCAGCTCGGCAAGTCCGCCCACCTCGTCCTTGCTTACGGGCAGCAATTCGATGGACGGATTCTTGGCCAGAAGATCGTTGGCAACCTTTTCGCCTTCCAGCGGATCGAGCGAGCAGTTGGAAAAGACCACGACGCCGCCGGGTTTCACCAGTGTAACAGCATGATCGAGCAGCTTGGCCTGAAGCGTTGCCAGCTTCTGGATATCGGCCGGCGACTTCGTCCACGGAACGTCGGGATGGCGCCGCACGGTGCCGGTGGAGGAGCAGGGCGCATCGAGCAGAACCGCGTCGAACGGCTCGGCTGGAGTATAGGCGGTGAGATTGGCTTCCACGGTTTCCGCCGCGAGCTGCAGGCGCTCAAGGTTGGATCGTAGGCGTTTCAACCGATTGGCCGACAGGTCAAGCGCCGTGACATGCGCGCCGGCCTGCGCCAATTGCGCGGTCTTACCGCCGGGAGCGGCACAAAGGTCGGCAACACGCTTTCCCTTGATGTCACCGAAGAGTTTTGCAGGAAGGCTAGCTGCCGTATCCTGCACCCACCAGTCGCCTTCTGCAAAGCCTGGAAGGCTGGTCAGCGCACCATCGACCTGGGCGATGCGCACCGACCCGGTCGGGAGGGCAATGCCGCCAAGGCGCTCCGCCCATTCCTGCGGATCACCCTTGACGGTGAGGTCAATGGGCGGTTCCTTGCTCTGAATATCCAGAATAGCCTTGGCTTTTTCCTTGCCATAGGCGGCGATCAGGCCATCTTCGAACCACGCCGGTACGTTGCTCGCATTCGAAACGAGAGTGTCTCGCTCGCGCGACAGGCGGCGCAGCACGGCATTGACCATCGAAGCGAAACGGCGGTTGCGTGGATCGTTGTTGGCGGCGGTCACCGCCAGATCGACAGCGGCCCGATCAGGGATATCGAGATAGAGAATCTGTGCGGCGGCCACGTGCAGCAAGTGACGCAGGGCAACGGCGTTTTCGGGCAGCGGCCGGTCGATCAGCTGACCGATGGCTGCTTCAATGGCGCCGCGATTGCGCAGGGCAGCACCGAGAATAGCGCGAACCAGCGACCGGTCGCGGTCGTCAAGCGCCATGTATTGCGGATGACCGTTGCTGTTGTCGGTAAGGCCGTCCAGCGAGGTCTGCTTTTCAATCACGGCACCCAGCAGCCGGGTTGCGCATTGGCGCGCCGCCAGCCCCGGCCGGTCTTCGGCCTCGTGGTAATTTGAGGTGCTGTTCTTCTTGCCGAATGGCCGCTTTCTCTCCTGTCCCGCGCTCATGCCCATGGGCCTTTACGCGAGGAACCGTCACGGCCCCAGGGGGACGGCGTCTCGTCCTGAGGCTCCTCCTGTGCGGGAGCAGCCGGTGTCGCCATTGGCTGTGGTGCGGCAGGACGCTGGCGAAACTCTTCCACCATGGCCTGCAAGGCCGCGATACGGTTTTCGGTGCTCGGATGGGTGGAGAACAAATTGTCAGCTCCTTGGCCGCTCAATGGATTGATGATGAAGAGCGACGCGGAGGCCGGGTTGCGCTCGGCTTCCTCGTTGACGATCTCCTTGGCGCCGCGGGCAATCTTGTTGAGTGCGGAGGCGAGCCACAGCGGGTTGCCGCAAATCTCAGCGCCGCGCCGGTCCGCCGAGTATTCCCGCGTCCGGCTGATGGCCATCTGCACGATCATGGCGGCGAACGGCGCAACGATCATGGCAACGAGAACGCCGATGAAACCGAGGGGATTGTTGTTGTTGCGATTGCCACCGCCAAAGAACATGGCAAAATTGCCAAGCATGGAGATTGCTCCGGCGAGGGTGGCTGTGACGGTCATGGTCAGGGTATCGCGGTGCTCGACATGCGCCAGCTCGTGCGCCATGACCGCTGCAACCTCGTTCGGTGACAGGCGATGCAGCAGTCCGGTAGACGCGGCCACCGCGGCGTTCTGCGGATTGCGTCCCGTGGCGAAAGCATTCGGCTGATCATTTTCGATGAGATAGACCCGTGGCATGGGCAAGCCAGCGCGCGCGGCGAGATCGCGCACGATGCCGAAATATTCCGGGGCGTTGTTCTGGTCGACTTCGACGGCGTTGTACATCCGCAGGACCATCTTGTCGGAGTTCCAGTAGCTGAAGAGATTCATGCCTGTCGCAACGACGAGGGCAATCAGCATGCCGCCGGTGCCGCCAATGAGAAAACCGACGCCCATAAACAAGGCGGTCATGAAGGCGAGCAGCATTCCAGTGCGCATTACATTCATGGTGTCATTCCCCGCATTGTGAACATTTCACGTATCAAGATCATTCCTTTTGTTCGACATCTTCCGGTATATGATGGTGTTTCACACAGCAAGCTTCAATGATGGACAGACCAGAATGACCAGCGACCAGACATCGGAGACGCCGCAGGCCGAGACCGGCGAGCAGCCGTCAGGTAAGCCTTTCGATCAACTGCCGCCTGCCGCACAGCGCGCATTGCTGGAAGCTGAGGCGCGCCGCAAGGCCGAGGAACAACAAGCCGGCCAGCCGCGGGAGATCGGTGGGCGCGGCGGCAAGGATCCCGCCCGCTTCGGCGATTGGGAAATCAAGGGCCGCACCATCGATTTCTGATCCCGCCGGCCTAGTGCCGGATGATTTCGATGCCCAGTTTTTCCCGCCGCAGCCAACGGCTCATCAGCAGAATGGCGGCGGCAGCCAGGCCGGACAGCAGGCCGAGCCAGATGCCTGCACCTTCCAGCTTCAGCCAGAAACCGAAGGCGACCGAGAGCGGCAGGCCGATGCCCCAATAGGCAATGGCCGCATAGATCATCGGTATTGTCGTGTCATGCAGGCCGCGCAGCATGCCGCTGGCAACGGCCTGCCCGCCGTCAAAAATCTGAAAAAGCGCGGCAAAGGCCAGAAACGACACTGCGAGGGATACGACCGGCGCATTGGCCGGATCGCTGACGTCGATGAATGCGCGGATGAGCTGGTGTGGCGCCAGGAGCATGAGCAGCGCTGTCAGAACCATGAAGCCTGTGCCGGCTGCAAACGCCACCCAGCCCGCCCGCTTGATACCATCCCGGTCCTGTGCACCGTAGGCCCTGCCAATGCGCACCGTGGCGGCCTGGCCAAAGCCCATGGGCACCATGAAGCTGATCGACGCGATCTGGATGGCAATGGCATGGGCGGCAAGGGAATCGGGCCCGATAATGCCCATCAGAAAGGCGGCCGCGTTGAAAATGGTCACTTCAAAGCTGAGGATCGCTGCAATGGGAAGGCCGAGGCGCAGCAGTTCGCGATAGCGGGCCCAGTCGGCGCGCCAGAACCGGCCAAACAGGCGGTAGCGGCGAAACTGCCGGTCGCGCAAAACGACAATGACAAGACCGATGAACATCAGCGCGGAGGAAAGCGTCGTGGCAATGCCCGAGCCAACGATGCCGAGTTTGGGGAACCCGAAATGGCCGAAGATCAGGCACCAGTTTGCCAGGGCATTGAACATCACGGCGAGGACGGCGATCACCAGCGCCCAGCCTGGACGCTCGAGTGCTGCCAGGAATGAACGGACGACGATGTAGCAATAGAACGGCAGGGCTGCCCATTGCAGGGCCCTGACATAGGCGCCTGCTTCGGCTGCAAGCGCCGGATCCTGCCCCATGGCCGTCAGGATCGATTGGGTGTTCCACAGGACAAGCCAGATGGGAATGGAGATCGTCACCGCAATCCACAGGCCCTGGCGCACGGTGCGGCGGATTTCCCGTACGGTGTGTTTGTTACGGCCAAGCTCGCGCGCCATCATCGGCGATGTCGCCAGCATGAGACCAAGGCCAAAGATCATCGGAACATAATAGAGATTGGTACCAAGCGCCCCTGCGGCCAGCGTGTGCGCGCTGACCCAGCCCATCATCATGACGTCGGTTGCCGTCATGGCGGTCTGAGCCAGGTTGGTGAGAATCATCGGCCAGCTTAAGGACAGCATTGCAATGATTTCGTCACGCCATGCACGCTTCGGTGCTGCGTTTGGGGTCGAGAGGGCGGACATCGTGGGTCTTTCCGAGGGAATTGCCTCGTATAGAGGCAGAGTGCACCATTTTCAGGCAGAAATCTTGGTATCATCAATTTTGGAAAGAGCAAAGTGCATCACGGATACAATCTGGCGTTGGTTTCATTTGGAATGTCATCCGATTAATACTTGGAGGAATTGACATATTGTAATTTAAAAAATACATTTTTAATGCAGATCAAACAGACGGACACCTATCGGAGATGGGAGCGGACGCTTAGAGACGACAGGGCAAGAGCTGCGATTGCTGCCCGGCTGTTCCGTTTGGCCAATGGTCTGGTTGGTGATGTTTTGTCAGTCGGACAGGGCGTCTGCGAGTTGCGCATTCACTACGGACCCGGCTATCGCGTTTATTTCAAACGGCACAATTCCGAGATTGTCATTCTCTTGTGCGGTGGGAACAAGAGCACGCAACAGCAGGACATACGCAATGCAAAACTGTTGGCTGCAGAATGGAAAGACGACAATGGCGACAAAGCTTTATGATTATGATCCAGCAGAGGCTTTGAAATCGGACGATGCAATCGAAGTGTTCCTGGCCGATGCGTTTGAAACCGGCGATGCAGGTCATATTGCAAAAGCGCTGGGTGTCGTGGCGCGCGCCAAGGGGATGACGAGCATTGCCCGTGCAACCGGCTTGGCGCGTGAACAACTGTACAGGTCTTTGAGCGAGGACGGGAATCCGACGCTTGAAACGACCATTGCCGTCATGAAGGCGATCGGTTTCCGGATTACAGGAAAACGTGCTGCCTGAACGGAAAGGGCCACTCCGAAGAGTGGCCCCGCAATTCCGTCTGGCACAAAGCTGTCGTTTGGCCTTCTTACCCCTGGACTAGCCAGGGTTGCTTATTCAACGGAGAGACGATCCCCGATGGAAAGCATCAGACGCCTTGTGGCAGTTTGCGAAATCACGAGACATCGGATCACCTCCTTTTCTTTCGTTGAACACAAATTGAGAATGGGGTCTGCCGCGTCAGGTTTCAAGGGAAAATTTTCAATCGCCGTTTTCAGCTGCCCGTGAAAGTGCGTTGCCAGCCGGAAACGAAGCGCATAGGTTCTGCCGGACCTCCGGCAGCAGTGTGCCGGAGCCTATGATTTGGAGTTGTTGCATGGCGGCACAAGAAAGCGCGGCGCGGATCATCCGCACAGTCCTACACATGCTGGAGCCGCAATTTGCCGTCGAGCTATGGAATGGCGAGCGTATCGGCGACATGGACGGCCCGGTGCTTGCGATCAACGATCCGATGGCCGTGCGCCGTCTGGCGCTGAAACCCAACATCGGATCGATCGTCGAGCTGTGGATTTCCGGCCAGATCGACGTGAAGAACGGCACGCTGTTCGACCTGGTCGAGCGTGGGCCCAAGGGCAGGTTCAAGCAGAAGCTCAAGACCCTGCCCAAATGGCAATTGCTGAAGGACGTGCCGGCTTTGCTGCTCGGCGGCCGCGGGACGGATGCTTCGGGCGTCGATGGACAGAAGCCTTTCGTCAGCGGCTCCGACAAGGCGGCCATTACCCACCACTATGATGTCTCGAATGAATTCTACCAGCTCTTCCTCGACGAGCGCATGGTCTATACCTGTGCCTACTTCACCGATTGGGCCAACAGCCTCGATCAGGCGCAGGAAGCCAAGCTAGATCTGATCTGCCGCAAGTTGCGCTTGAAGCCTGGCGAAAAACTGCTGGATATCGGCTGCGGCTGGGGTGCGATGCTGATCCATGCGGCCAAGCATTACGGCATCACCGGAACCGGCGTGTCGCTTTCGGAAGCCCAGACTGCGCTTGCCCGCGAACGGATCAAGGCAGAGGGTCTGGAAGACAAGATCACGATTCACGTGAAATCCTACGAACACCTTGACGAGGAGTTCGACAAGATTTCATCGATCGGCATGTTCGAACATGTCGGCATCGCCAATTACGATACATATTTTTCCAGCGTGCATCGTCTGCTGCGACCGGGTGGCCTTTACCTTCATCACGCCATCACCCGTCGCATGAAGCGCAACAAGAAGACGTTCGGCCGCAAGAGTGCCGAGCATCTGGCGCTGGTGAAATACATCTTCCCGGGCGGTGAACTCGACCATCTCGGCATGACCATTGAAAATCTCGAGGGGTATGGTTTCGAGGTTCACGACGTGGAAAACCTGCGCGAGCACTATGGCCGGACCTGCCGTCTCTGGGCCGATCGCCTGCATGCCCGCTTTGACGAGGCGATTGCCGAAGTCGGTGCGCCAAAAGCCCGGCTCTGGCTGCTCTACCTGACCGGCTGCGCGCTGGCGTTCGAGCGCGGGACCGTACAGATCAACCAGACGCTCGCATCCAAACGCAAGCGCGGGATTTCCGCCGTGCCGCAGACAAGGGCCGATCTCTATCGTTAGAGACCGGCTCTTGTTCGGGTTTTTGTAGCGGGTTGCCGCTCAGCCCTTCTTGTTCTGCCGGTTGGCGATCAGGTCATCGACAACAGCCGGATCGGCCAGTGTCGACGTATCGCCCAGCGAGCCGAAATCGTCCTCGGCGATCTTGCGCAGGATGCGGCGCATGATCTTGCCCGAGCGCGTCTTGGGCAGGCCCGGTGCAAACTGGATCTTGTCCGGGGAGGCAATCGGCCCGATTTCCTTGCGCACATGCGCAACAAGTTCCTTGCGCAACTCATCAGTGCCTTCTAGTCCGGCCATCAGCGTGACATAGCAATAGATGCCCTGTCCCTTCAGGTCATGGGGATAACCGACCACGGCCGCTTCCGAAACCGTGTCATGGGAGACCAGAGCCGATTCCACTTCGGCGGTGCCCATGCGGTGACCCGACACGTTGAGCACGTCGTCGACACGGCCGGTGATCCAGTAATAGCCATCCTTGTCGCGGCGGCAGCCATCCCCGGTGAAATACTTGCCCTTGTAGGTGGAGAAGTAAGCCTCGATGAAGCGCTTGTGATCACCGTAAAGCGTGCGCATCTGTCCCGGCCACGAGTCGGTGATGCAGAGATTGCCGTCGGCTGCACCTTCCAGCACATCACCTTCATTGTCGACCAGCTGTGGCTGCACGCCGAAGAACGGGCGCGTGGCGGAACCCGGTTTCAAGTCGGTGGCACCCGGCAGCGGCGTGATGAGAATACCGCCGGTTTCCGTCTGCCACCAGGTATCGACGATGGGCGAGCGCTTGTCGCCGACCACCTGATAGTACCATTCCCAGGCTTCCGGATTGATCGGTTCGCCAACCGAACCAAGGATGCGCAGCGATTTGCGCGAGGTCTTCTTGACCGGCTCATCACCGGCGCTCATCAGCGCACGAATGGCAGTTGGGGCGGTGTAGAAGATGTTGACCTTGTGCTTGTCGATGACTTCCCAGAAGCGCGAATTGGTGGGGTAGTTGGGAACACCTTCGAACATCAGGGTTGTGGCGCCGTTGGCAAGCGGGCCGTAGACGATATAGGAGTGGCCGGTGACCCAGCCCACGTCGGCCGTGCACCAGTAGATATCACCGTCGTGATAGTCGAAGACATACTGGTGCGTCATCGAGGCATAGACGAGATAGCCGCCTGTCGTGTGCAGCACACCTTTCGGCTTGCCGGTGGAGCCCGATGTGTAAAGGATGAACAGCGGATCCTCGGCCTTCATCTTTTCCGGCTTGCACTCGGGCTTCACGCTGAGAATTTCCTCGTGATACCAGAGGTCGCGGTTGGGCGCCCAGCTGGTCTTGCCACCCGTGCGGCGGACAACCAGCACGTTCTTCACCATCACATAATTCTTGGCAGCGATGTCGATGGCCTTGTCTGTATTGTCCTTCAGCGGAATCGGCTTGCCGCCGCGCATGCCTTCATCGGCCGTGATGACGAAGGTGGATTCGCAATCGATGATGCGGCCGGCAAGCGCATCGGGCGAGAAACCGCCGAAAACGACGGAGTGGACAGCGCCGATACGCGCGCAGGCGAGCATGGCGTAGGTGGCTTCGACGATCATCGGCATATAGATCGTCACGCGGTCGCCCTTCTTGACGCCGTGCTTCTTCAGCACATTGGCAAGACGGCAGACCTGCTCATACAACTCGTTGTAGGTGACTTTCTTGTCGAGATAGGGATTGTCGCCCTCCCAGATGATGGCGACCTGGTCGCCGCGCTTCTTCAGGTGCCGGTCGATGCAATTGTAAGAGACATTGGTCTGGCCGTCTTCGAACCATTTGATCGCGACCTTGCCCTCGAAGGAGGTGTTCTTGACCTTGGTATAGGGTTTGAACCAGTCGATGCGCTTGCCGTGCTTGGCCCAGAACTTCTCCGGATCCTTGATGCTCTGCTTGTACCAGGCGAGATATGTTTCATTGTCGATAAGCGCGTTCTTCTTCGCGCTTGGCAGCACGGGGTAGACCTTCTCGGACATCAATTTCCTCCAAACCTGAGCTGACGGGCCTCCACCCGGATGCCTCCCGGGGAGAGAGGCGCATGGCGTTCATTATCACCATGCAAATCGATGCGTAAATACAACAAATGCCCCGGAGGGAACGGCGTTCCGTCGCACACAAACCGCTACGCGTCGTAATATTACGTTACATTTTGTTATGGGGCGTGATCCATTTTGGACACATTTTGCCTTAGACCGTCTCTGCCTTGACTTGGGAGGATAATGTCGGCGCGCCGTGTGGACTGAAGAGCGTGCGCCCAATCAAGGACTGATGGATGACGATGTTACCCTTGCGCGGCGTTGTGTTTCGCGCAAAATCCGCCTCTCTGGCGATTGCCCTGTTCGGGCTCACTTTTGCCTATCCCGCCACTGCCGGCACGCTGCCGGAACCGGCCAATCCCTGGAAACGGCTTGGTGCACACCTCTTTGACGAAGAGCATGCGCATCTGCTCGGCGATTCCCTGTTCGACAAGATCAATCCGCTCGTGCTTGCGGCCATGCCGCGCGGCAAATCCTATATTCAGTACAAGGCCCCGGCCAATTGCGTGCCGGAACGGCTCAAGCACGTCTTGAACCGAGTTTCGGCAGCCTATGGCCCGATCACCGTCAATTCGACCGTGCGGTCACGCAATGCCAACCGCAAGGCAGGCGGGCGGGAAAAGTCCTACCATCTGAGCTGCCAGGCCGTTGATTTCCGTGTGCATGGAAGCGCGTCCGGCCTGCTGCAGCATCTGTCAGGCAGCAAGGAAGTCGGTGGTTTCAAGCGTTATCCCGCTGGCTATTATCACATCGATACGGGACCGCGCCGCAGCTGGTGACGACAGCGTCTCAGGTTCGGCTGCCGAAAATGGCCGAGCCGATGCGCACGGATGTCGCGCCAAAGCCGACGGCGGTCTCGTAGTCGCCCGACATGCCCATGGAGAGCTTTTCCACGCCGGCTTCCTGCGCGATCTTTTCCAGAAGGGCAAAGTGCGGGCCAGGGTTCTCATCCGCCGGAGGGATGCACATCAGGCCTTCTATGGCCAGCCCGTGCACCATGCGGCAGCGCTCGACAAAGGCGACGGCTTCCTTCGGCTCGATCCCGGCTTTCTGCGGTTCGGAGCCGGTATTGACCTGAACGTAGAGCTTGGGAAACCGGTTCTGCTTCTTCATTTCGCCGGCAAGGGCTGCGGCGATCTTTTCCCGGTCAACCGTTTCGATGACATCAAACAGCGCAACGGCGTCTTCACTCTTGTTTGATTGCAGCGGCCCGATGAGATGAAGGTCTATACCCGCATAGTCCTCGCGCAAACCGGGCCACTTTGATTGCGCTTCCTGAACCCGGTTTTCCCCGAAAACACGCTGTCCGGCGTCCAGAACAGGGCGAATCTCTGCTGCGTCAAAGGTTTTCGATACGGCAACGAGTGTCACCGAGCCTTCCCTACGGTTGGCTTCCGCTTCGGCTTTCGCAATGGCTTTGCGAATGGCAAGAAGGTTTTCAACGGCGGTCGACATGGTCAAGCGTGTCCTTTTTGATGCAGTTTCGGCCAAACCCTCATTGTCAATGGTTGACGCTCTGGTCAATCCATGGTGAAGGTCCGCCCATCACTATCCTTTGCAAGAGAATCCCGTTCATGGCAACCGAACGATACAATCCCCGCGTAGCCGAGAAGCATTGGCAAAAGGTTTGGGACGAAGCCAAGCTTTTCGAAACCGACAATGACGATCCGCGCGACCCCTACTACGTGCTTGAGATGTTCCCCTATCCGTCGGGACGCATCCACATGGGGCATGTGCGCAACTATGCCATGGGTGACGTCGTAGCCCGCTACAAACGCGCCAAGGGATTCAATGTTCTCCACCCGATGGGATGGGACGCCTTCGGCATGCCGGCAGAAAACGCGGCGATGCAGAACAAGGTTCATCCCAAGGAATGGACCTACCAGAACATCGCGACAATGCGCAGCCAGCTGAAGTCCATGGGTCTTTCGCTGGACTGGTCGCGCGAATTCGCCACCTGCGATGTCGAATATTACCACCGCCAGCAGATGCTGTTCCTCGACTTTGTCGAGAAGGGGCTGGTGACGCGCAAATCTTCCAAGGTCAACTGGGACCCCGAGGACATGACGGTGCTTGCCAACGAGCAGGTCATCGATGGCCGCGGATGGCGCTCCGGCGCGCTGGTGGAGCAGCGCGAACTGACGCAGTGGTTTTTCAAAATCACCGATTTCAATGAAGAGTTGCTGAGCGCTCTGGATGGTCTCGATCAGTGGCCGGACAAGGTGCGGCTGATGCAGCGCAACTGGATTGGCAAGTCCGAAGGCATGCTGATCCGCTGGGCGCTGGACACTCAATCGCAGATCGGTGGCGAGACCGAGGTCGAGGTCTATACGACGCGGCCCGATACGCTGTTCGGTGCATCGTTCCTGGCCATTGCGGCGGATCATCCGCTGGCGAAAAAAGCGGCAGAGAACAATCCCGCCCTGGCTGAATTCAACGATGAATGCCGACGTGCGGGTACATCTCTGGCTGCGCTGGAAACGGCGGAAAAGCGGGGTTTCGATACGGGCCTGCGCGTCAAACATCCTCTTGATGAGAACTGGACACTGCCGGTCTTTGTCGCGAATTTCGTGTTGATGGATTACGGTACGGGCGCGATTTTCGGCTGCCCGTCCGGCGATCAGCGCGATCTGGATTTTGCCAACAAGTATGGCCTGCCTGTCGTGGCTGTTGTCATGCCGGAGGGCGGCGATGCGGCCACATTCCAGATCACCGAAACCGCTTATGTTGATGATGGCGTGATGATCAATTCGCGCTTCCTCGATGGGTTGTCGCCCGCAGCGGCCTTTGACGCGGTTGCCAAGCTTCTGGAAGAACAAACAATCGGCGGCCGTCCGCAGGGCGAGCGCAAGGTGAATTTCCGCCTGCGCGACTGGGGCATCTCGCGCCAGCGCTACTGGGGCTGCCCGATCCCGATGATTCATTGCGACGATTGCGGCGTTGTTCCGGTTCCCAAGGCTGATCTGCCGGTGAAACTGCCGGATGACGTGGAATTCGATCGTCCGGGTAACCCGCTCGACCGGCACCCAACGTGGCGGCATGTCAATTGCCCGCAATGCAGCAAGGCGGCCCGGCGCGAAACCGACACGATGGATACATTTGTCGATTCGTCCTGGTATTTTGCCCGCTTCACCGCGCCGTGGGAGAACGAACCGACCGATCCGAAAGTGGCCAATCACTGGCTGCCGGTCGATCAGTATATCGGCGGCATTGAGCATGCGATCCTGCATCTGCTCTATTCGCGTTTCTTTACCCGCGCGATGAAAGTTGCGGGGCATCTCGATATCAGCGAGCCGTTCAAGGGACTGTTCACGCAAGGCATGGTCGTGCACGAGACCTACCGGCTTGGCACGGGTGCCAATGGCAACTGGGTCACGCCGGCCGAGGTGCGGCTGGAGGAAAGCAACGGCAAGCGCCGGGCGGTTCTGATCGCCACCGGCGACGAGGTCGAAATCGGCTCCATCGAGAAAATGTCGAAGTCGAAAAAGAACGTTGTCGATCCGGACGACATCATCGCTTCCTATGGCGCCGATACCGCGCGCTGGTTCATGCTGTCGGATTCGCCGCCCGAGCGCGACGTGATCTGGACCGAAGCGGGAGCCGAGGGTGCGCATCGCTTTGTCCAGCGTGTCTGGCGCCTGATCTCCGAAGCAGCGCCGGTCCTGCAGGGAGCGACGGCCGCACCTGCCTTCGACGGCGATGTGGCGGCGATTTCCAAGGCTGCCCACCGGACAGTCAAGGCTGTCGGCGAAGACATCGAAAAACTGGCTTTCAACAAGGCCGTTGCGCGTCTCTATGAACTCGTCAATGTGCTGGCTGCTCCCTTGCAGAAGATCGCCGCAGGGGAAGCCGATGCGACAGCCATCGCTGCCTGCCGCGAAGCAACGGATATGCTGATTGCCATGATCGCGCCGATGATGCCGCATCTGGCCGAGGAATGCTGGAAAGCCCTCAACGGCAGCGGTTTCGTTGCTGATAAGGCCTGGCCGCACCACAACGAAGCGCTGATCGTCGAGAACACCGTCACGATGCCGGTACAGATAAACGGCAAGAAGCGGGGTGATTTGACAATTGCCCGCGATGCGGATCAATTGACGGTCGAAAAGGCCGCTCTCGAACTTGATTTTGTCAAGGTGGTGTTGAACGGTAATCCGCCGAAGAAAGTCATTATCGTACCGCAGAGGATCATCAATGTCGTTGCCTGATCGTTTCCAGCCGGTGTCCGGCTCCAAGCGCTTGCTGTCCGTATGCGTTCTCGGCTTGGCTCTGATCGCCGGCGGTTGCCAGGTTCGCCCGCTCTATTCCAATCCGGGTCCCGTGGCCGGGGCAGGCGCTGGCGTGAGCGGCAGCGTGCAGTCGAAACTTGCCACCATCGCCATTGCGGAAGTGGGCAGCCGTGAAGCACAGCAGGTGCGCAACAATCTGATCTTCATGTTCAATCATGGAGCCGGGCAGCCTGCGAATGCCGCCTATACGCTGCAACTCGGTGTCAGCTACCAGGATCTGTCGCTTGCACTCATCCAGAATGCAACAAACGACAAATCCGGTCAGCCGACCGCCGGTTCGATGCGCATGACTGGCAGCTATACGCTGACACGCATTGCGGACGGCAAGGTCGTCGGCAAGGGCACCCGTCTTGTGACCGCCGACTACGATGCGCCAAGACAGCGCTACGCCGTTCTCCGGGCGCAGCGCGATGCGATCAACCGGGCGGCACGGGAAGTTGCGGAGGCTTTGAACCTCAGCGTTGCGCAGGACATGTCCAAGCTCTAAGAGCATAACGGGGCGCCCCCCAATGCGTCTGATTTCCCTCTCGGCGACCGGTTACCGGTCGCTGCAGTCGATCCGGTTGGATATCCGCCAGCTTGCGGTGTTCGTTGGCGAGAACGGTGTCGGCAAATCCAACCTTTACCGCGCCATGCAGATGATCAAGGCGGCGGCCGAGGGCACGCTTTCCTATGAGATAGCCCGCGAGGGCGGTATGCAATCGGCGCTGTGGACCGGCAAACGCAAACCCGGGCCGGTGCGTATGATCTTCAGCGCTTCCTTCGACGATGACGAGGAAGCGATTCGGACCGGGCATGCGGTGCGCACGGGATTTGCGCCGAGTTACAGCATTGAGATCGGATTGCGGCCTCCGGTCGCGGCGGGCTTTGCTTTCGAACCGCAGATCAAGGAAGAAAGTCTGACAATCGATTCCGGCCGCCGCCCGGTCGAGATGATGGGCCGCAAGGGTCCTGCGGTGTTTGCCCGCGACGATGGTGGCCGGAGAATCGAGCATCCGGTACGCCTGCTTGATTCGGAAACAGCATTGGCGGCGCTCGGCAATGCGGGGCGATATCCCGAAATCGGTGATTTGCGTGCCACCATTCTGGGATGGCGGTTCTACCACGGCTTCCGGACCGACCGCGATTCGCCGGTCAGGCAGCCTGCTCTGGCAATCACCGCGCCGATGCTGGATGAGGACGGCCGCAATCTGGCTGCCGTTTTCGCCACATTGGTGCATATCCGCGGGGATACCGCTGATCTCGACCATTGCATTGCATCGGCTCTCGGCGGTGCGGTGCTCGATGTGCCTGTTCCCAGTGAAACCGCGACGTTCGGTTTGCAGATGCCGGAATTCCCGCAGCGGATTTTCCGGCCCGAAGAGCTTTCAGACGGGCAGATTCGGTTTCTCGCCCTGGCCGGCGCACTGTTGTCCTATCGCCTGCCCCGGCTTATCGCGCTGAACGAGCCGGAGACCAGCCTGCACCCGTCCATGCTTCCCGCCCTGGCGGAAATGATCGCCAATGCCGCGGAACGGACGCAGGTTTGGGTCGTCACCCATTCGCGTATCCTCGCCGATGAAATTGAAGCGCGAACCGGGGCGCGGGCCCTGACGGTGGTGCGCGACCATGGTGCTACGACCATCAAGGGAGTGCGCGTGTCGGGTAGCCATGCCGACGATGACGATTGAGCATCGTTCACCCCCGGATTCTCCGCGAATGCGCCGCCGGGGAAATAATTTTCTTCGTGGGATGGAAACTTGGCAGATCGTAACTCTACAATTCTGGTAGAGATGACCAGAGTTGGAACAGGATTGTTTCAACAGGTCAGGATCACCGATGTTCACCCGCCGTCATTTCCTTGCTGCGACCACTGTTCTTTTCAGTCTCGGAGCATTTGTTTCCGCTCAGGCGGAGGATCTGAAGATCACCATCGGCTATCAGACCGTGGTCGAACCTTCCAAGGTCCCGCAGGCCGATGGTGCCTATGAAAAGGCTGCATCCGCTAAAATCGACTGGCGGAAGTTTGATTCCGGTGCGGATGTCATCGCCGCTGTTGCTTCCGGCTCAGTTGACATCGGTTATGTCGGATCCAGTCCGCTCGCCGCTGCCGCCAGCCGCGAGTTGCCGATCCAGACTATTCTCGTTGTCGGTCTCATCGGGGAATCGGAAGCGCTGGTCGCCCGTAACGGCTCCAATGTCAGCAAGATTGCCGATCTGGCCGGCAAGAAAGTGGCTGTACCCTTCGTTTCAACGACCCACTACAGCCTGCTTGCCGCATTGAAGCATGAAGGCGTCGATTCAAAATCCGTTAATGTCCTCAACCTGCGTCCGCCGGAAATTGCCGCGGCCTGGGAGCGCGGTGATATCGATGCGGCCTATGTGTGGGATCCGGCGCTTGGCCAGATCAGGACCAGCGGCAAAATCATCGTGGATTCCTCGAAAGTGGCGCAGTGGGGTGCGCCGACATTCGATGCCTGGATCGTCCGTACAGAATTTGCCGAAAAACACCCGGATGCCGTGCGTGATTTCGTCAAGGTGACCGGGGCGGCCTATGCCGATTATCTGGCGAAGCCGGAAGCATGGTCAGTGACATCGCCGCAGGCCGAAAAGATCAGCCGTCTGACGGGGGCAAAGGCTGACGACGTGCCGCTTCTGTTGAAGGGCTATGTTTTCCCGACCCTGACGGAGCAGGCATCCTCCAGGTTCCTTGGCGGCGATACGGTCAAGGCCATTGCCGCCACATCGCAATTTCTGAAAGAGCAGGGGAAGATTGACGCTGTCCTTCCTGATTACTCGAAATATGCAACGGCAAAATTCGTGGAGGCGGCACTCGCATCGAACTGAGTTCGAAACCTTGTAACGCGGGGGTGTTCATGTGTTCTTTCCGGTCTTCGGGGTTCCCTCTCCCCCGGAGGTCGGGAAGGCCATGAACGCCGCGTTCAACCGGTAGACCCCATGGCACATCTCCTTCTCGATCATGTCTCCGTGCACTATGATGGTCAGGCGCAGCCTGCTGTCACGCAGGCAAGCATTTCCGTCCAGTCAGGCGATTTCGTCGTCCTGGTTGGCCGGTCCGGTTGCGGCAAGACCACCTTGCTCAATGTTGCGGCCGGACTGGTGCCGCCGACCGGAGGAACCGTGACTGTGGATGGGAAGACCATCACGTCGCCCGGTGCCGATCGCGCCGTTGTCTTCCAGAATGACGCGCTGTTTCCCTGGTTGAACGTGCGTGACAATGTCAGCTTCGCCCTGAAACTGCGCGGTCTGCCTCAACAGGAGAGGGATGCCGCTGCAACGCGTCTGCTCGAACGGGTCAAGCTCGATGGCATCGGCGGCAAGGCGATCTGGGAATTGTCGGGTGGTATGCGCCAGCGGGTCGGTCTCGCCCGGGCATTGTCCGCAGAGCCGGATTTTCTGCTGATGGACGAGCCGCTGGGTGCGCTTGATGCCTTGACGCGTGAGCGCATGCAGACCCTACTTCTCGATATCTGGGCCGCCAACTCGGTCGGCGTTCTGATGGTGACCCACGGTATTGACGAGGCGCTGCTGCTGGCGACGCGGATCGTGGTGCTTGCCCCTGGTCCCGGACGGGTCGTCAGGGAGATTGAGGCTGGTTTCGGCCGCCGCTATGTCGGCGGCGAACCTGTCCGGTCGATCAAGGCAGACCCGGCATTCAATCAAGCGCGTGCCGAGCTCGAAGATTCCATTTTCGAAGGAGAGGCGGCATGACGCTCTCCGTTGAAATCAGCCGGGATATTCCTGTTGAAAGCGCCACGGAGCGACCAGACGGCAAAAGGGTAAAGCCTTCGGCGAAAAGGACGGCCCGCATTGCCAGCGCGGCAACCATTGCCAGTTTGGTGCTTGTCTGGATCGTCGCGGCGCATTTCAAACTGGTTTCTCCGGTTTTTCTGCCTGCGCCCTCGGCGGTGCTGTGGAAGTTCTATTCCGTCGCAACCAATGGCTTTGTCGACGCCACGCTGTGGCAGCACCTGCTTGCAAGCCTGCTGCGGGTGTTCGCGGCCCTGCTGCTTGCACTGATAGTCGCTGTTCCCGCAGGCATCGCGATCGGTGTCAGCGCCATCGGGCGCGGTATTTTCGATCCTATTATCGAATTCATCCGGCCCATTCCGCCACTGGCCTATCTGCCGCTGGTCATCATCTGGTTCGGTATAGGCGAGCCGTCAAAAATCCTGGTGATTGCCATTGCCATGCTGGCACCGATTGCCATTTCCACCGCCGCCGGTGTCAAAGGCGCTTCGCTCGACCGGGTCAACGCGGCGCGCGCACTCGGTGCCACGCGGTCGCAGGTCGTCCGCCACGTGATTTTGCCCAGTGCACTGCCCTCCATCCTGACCGGATTGCGCATTGCGCTTGGGGCGGGATGGTCGACGCTGGTTGCAGCGGAACTGGTGGCTGCCACGCGCGGTCTTGGGTTCATGATCCAGTCTGCCGCACAATTCCTGGTCACTGACGTGGTCATCATGGGCATTTTCGTCATCGCCATTGTCGCTTTCATCCTGGAAATCGGGATCAGGCGGCTGGAACGTAAATTGGCACCCTGGGCTGGCCGGGAATAGATAACTCCCGCCGGCGGAAAGGTGTTGCGGGAAACCGCTTGGCCTTTGCTTCGGCTTGCGCGACGCCGAGAAAACCAATCCGCATGCGGCTCATTATACGAAATATATTTTCTCTATAGAAATAGTCGAGTTGAATAGCATTGGGCCATTCCTGATCACGGGAGGGTCATTGGTATAATCCTGACGATGCTCTGCCAAACCAAAGAATTGCGAGAGCCCATGCCCAACCTGACGCGCAGACTATTCGGTGCCCTTGTCCTTGCAGCAACGGCCATCGCGGCAACGGCATCCCATGCAGCCGAATCGCTGCAGGAGTACAAGATCGGCTTTCAGAAGACGAGCCTGCCGGTCATTGCCCAGCAACAGAAGGTGATTGAAAAAGTTCTGGAGCCCAAAGGTATCAAGGTCAAATGGGTCGAGTTTACTGCTGGCCCGCCCCTGGTCGAGGCGCTGAATGTCGGCAGCATCAATGTCGGATGGGTCGGCGATGCCCCGCCGATCTTCGGGCAGTCCGCAGGCTCGGCCATTGTCTATGTCGCTGCCCTGCCATCCAATGGCAAAGGCGAAGCGATCTTCGTCAAGCCGGCTTCCCCGATCCAGTCCCTGGCCGATCTGAAAGGCAAGAAGGTCGGCGTCGGCAAGGGAACCAGCGCGCATAATCTGCTCGTGGCTGCGCTTGAGAAAGCACACGTCAGCTATGACGAGATTACCCCGGTTTATTTGAGCCCTGCGGATGCCGCAGCGGCCTTTGCCAGCGACAAGATCGATGCCTGGGCGGTCTGGGATCCGTTCTTTGCCATTGCCGAGACCCGCTATCAGCCGCGTATTCTCGCGCGTTCCAGCGAGGTGCTCGACGTCAACACCTATTTTCTGGCCAATCGCGACTTTGCCGCCGCGCATCCCGATGTCGTGACCACGACCGTTGCCGCCCTGAAGGAAGCCGCTGCATGGGCCGAGGCGAACAAGGACAAGGTGGCAGCGGCACTGCATGAGGTCACCGGCGTTCCGCTCGAAGCCCAAACCATCGCCGCAAACCGGTCGGTGTTCGGCATCTTCCCGATCACGCCTGAGATCATCGCGCATCAGCAGGAAACGGCCGACCGCTTCTTCAAGCTGAAGCTGATCCCCAAAGCCATCAAGATTTCCGATGCCGTCTGGGCGGCCCCCGGCAACTGAACGGAACAACCGGGGATGCGGAAATCGTCCCGTACCATGGAAAGAACTGGAACCACGCCATGACGCAGCCAGCAAATACCACACCAGCCCCGCTTGATTTCTTCTGGTTCATCCCCACCCATGGGGACGGAACCTATCTCGGTTCGGAAGCGCAGCAGCGGCCGCCCGAGTTTGCCTATTTCAAGGAGATCGCCCAGGCCGTGGACCGGCTGGGTTTCCCCGGCGTGCTGCTGCCGACGGGGCAAAGCTGTGAGGATTCCTGGATTACCGCGACGGGTCTTGCCGCCCATACGGAGCGGCTGAAGTTCCTGGTGGCGCTGCGTCCCGGCATTGTCTCGCCTGTTTTTGCCGCCCGGCAGACCGCTGCGCTCGACCGGCTCAGCAATGGGCGTCTGCTGCTCAACGTCGTCGTCGGCGGCAACCCAACGGAGCTGGCCGGTGATGGCGTTTTCCTGCCGCATGACCAGCGTTACGAACAGGCAGCCGAGTTCCTGAAAATCTGGCAGGGCCTGGTGACCGGCGAGACCGTCGATTTTGAAGGCAGGCATTATCGGGTTCAGGGCGGGCGGCTCGATCTGCTGCCGGTGCAGACGCCGCCTCCGCTTTACTTCGGCGGCTCGTCCGATGCCGGTCAGGATCTGGCGGCCGAGCAGGTGGACATGTACCTGACCTGGGGTGAGCCGGTGGCACAGGTCGCCGAGAAGATCGAGCGGGCGCGCAGGAAGGCCGCACTCAAGGGCCGCACGCTGCGGTTCGGCATAAGGCTGCATTTCATCGTGCGCGAAACCGAAGACGAGGCCTGGGCCGCGGCTGACAGGCTGATCAGCCGCGTGACCGACGCCCAGATCGAGATTGCACAGCAGCGCTTTCTTAAGGAAATGGATTCCGTCGGCCAGCGCCGCATGGCGGAGCTGCATGGCGGACGCCGTGACAGGCTGCTTGTCGGCCCCAATCTGTGGGCGGGCGCCGGACTGGTTCGCGGCGGGGCGGGTACCGCCCTTGTCGGCAGTCCCGAAAGCATTGCCGCACGCATCCGCGAATATCAGGACGTGGGTATCGATACGGTGATCGGCTCCGGTTATCCGCATCTTGAAGAAGCCTACCGCGTTGCCGAGTTGCTGTTCCCGAAACTGGGATTGGGCGAGCGCAGAAACACACCCCGGCAGGAGATCGCCAACGAATTCGCCGTTGGTTTCCACGGTGCCAAACGGCTGCAGGCGGCCTCATGAGCAGGGCGCTTCAGTCCATTGGCCGCAGCGCCGTAGGCTGGCTTCTTCCGGCCCTGTTGCTGGCCGGGTGGGAAATTGCATCACGTGCCGGTGTCATCTCGGCCAATGTCCTGCCGGCACCTTCAGCCGTGGGCGCCGCCTTCTGGAAGCTGCTTCTGTCAGGTGAACTGCTGGAAAATATCCGCATATCCACGCTGCGCGCCTTGAGCGGCTTCGTTGTGGGCGGCGCCATCGGTTTTGGCCTTGGCCTTGCCAATGGCCTCTCCGCGCTCAGCCGCGGGCTCACCGATACGACCATCCAGATGATCCGCAATATCCCGCATCTGGCCCTTATCCCGCTGGTGATTTTGTGGTTCGGCATCGACGAGGAAGCAAAACTGTTTCTGGTCGCGCTTGGCGTTTTCTTTCCGATCTATATCAACACGCTCCTTGGCATTCAGGGCGTCGACCCGCAACTGGTTGAAATGGGCCGCATTTACGGCATGTCCCGTTCGCAGCTGTTCATGCGGGTTATCCTGCCGGGCGCCCTGCCGTCGATTTTCGTCGGGCTGCGCTATGCGCTGGGGATCATGTGGCTGACGCTGATCGTGGCCGAGACGATCTCCGCATCCTCCGGTCTCGGCTATATGGCCATGCAGGCGCGGGAATTTCTGCTGATCGATGTGGTTGTCCTGTCGATCCTGATCTATGCGCTCCTCGGAAAACTCGCCGATGCCCTGGCGCGTTCCCTTGAGCGGCTTTCCCTGCAATGGCACCCGGCCTTTCAAAACGTGTGAGGAACGACGATGACCGCAGCAACCATCACCGCCCGCCAATCCTTTGCTGAAACCACGGCCCGCGCCACCGTAACGGCACGCAGGATCACCTTCTCGTTCCGTAACGTTACCAAACGCTTCGGCGACAAGACCGTGCTGCAGGGGATCGATCTTGACGTGCATGACGGCCAGTTCGTTGCCGTTATCGGCAAAAGCGGCTGCGGAAAGAGCACATTGCTGCGGTTGCTGGCCGGGCTCGACAAGCCGACATCCGGCGAGCTGGTTCATGCCGATGAAACGAAGGATCAGAAGCGCACGCGCATCATGTTCCAGGAGCCGCGGCTGCTGCCGTGGGCGCGGGTTGGTGCCAATGTGGATGTCGGATTGACCGGCATCGCCCGCGGCTCGGAGGTTCGGCAGAAAAGTCTCGATATTCTTGCGGAAGTGGGACTTGCCGATCGCAGCGAAGAGTGGCCCTCTGTGCTGTCGGGTGGTCAACGGCAGCGCGTGGCCCTGGCGCGCGCCTTGGTCGGGCACCCCCGCATTCTGGCTCTGGACGAGCCGCTTGGTGCGCTGGATGCCCTGACCCGCATTGAAATGCAGCAATTGCTGGAACGTATCTGGCTCAACAAGAAATTCACGGCGGTGCTGGTGACGCACGATGTGGCGGAAGCCGTTGCGCTGGCGGATCGTGTCGTCGTCATCGATAGCGGCCGGATCGCCCTTGATCTGGCCATTCCGGTGGAGCGGCCGCGGCGGCATGCCTCGCCGGAACTCGCCTTTTTCGAGCGCCAGATTCTGGACCAGCTTTACACACAAAGAACATCTTGAAGTTGAATGCATCGGGATAGACAATCGGATTGCATGCGGAGACCTGAACGATGAGCGCCCTACCCAAAACCGACACCTTGCCAACACTCGATTTCGGGCGTTATCGCGATCCCGAGGAACGGGAAGCCTTCTTCGAGGACTTGCGCCATGCAGCACGACTCTATGGCTTTTTCTATCTGAGCGGCCATGGCGTCGCCGAACAGCTGCAAAGGGATATCGTTGCTGTTTCCAAGCGGTTCTTTGCCTTGCCGGAGGAGGACAAGATTGCCGTGGAAATGGTCAATTCACCGCATTTCCGCGGTTATACCCGTGCGGGTTGGGAACGGACCAGGGGACAGGCGGACTGGCGCGAACAGTTTGACGTGGGCGCGGAGCGGGCCGTTATCCAGCAGGATGCAACAACACCTTCGTGGTCGCGGCTGCAGGGCCCCAATCAATGGCCGGATAGCCTGCCCGACCTGAAATCCATCGTGCTGGAGTGGCAGAGCGAGCTGACGCGGGTTGCCATCGAGCTGCTGCAGGCCTTTGCAACGGCGCTCGGGCAGGAAAAGGATGTTTTCGCGCCCATCTACGAAAAGGCGCCCAATCAGCACCTGAAGATCATCCGCTATCCCGGCCGCGATGCAACCGGCAGCGATCAAGGTGTTGGCGCGCACAAGGACAGCGGGTTTCTGACCCTGCTGCTGCAGGATGTGCAGGGCGGCCTGCAGGTGGAAAAGGATGGCGGCTGGATCGATGCCACACCGGTTCCCGGTACGTTCGTCATCAATATCGGTGAAATTCTCGAACTGGCATCGAATGGCTATCTCAAGGCGACCGTGCACCGCGTCGTCTCACCGCCGTCGGGCAAGGACCGGCTGTCGGTGGCGTTCTTCTTCGGCGCCGATCTCAACGCCAATGTGCCGTTGCTGACACTGCCGGACGATCTTGCGCGGGAGGCGGGCGGTGCCGATACGGACCCTGACAATCCGCTGTTCCGGGAAGTCGGGCGCAATTATCTCAAGGGACGCCTGCGCTCGCATCCCGATGTCGCGCAGCGCCATCACGCCGATCTGCTGTAGTCCCGCAGTACAGGCGGGAAGGACCGGATTTCCCAGCCTTCGCCAAATCAAAACGCCCGCAGGTCATCACCGGCGGGCGTTCCATTTTGAAAGCTATCTGCCTTGATCAGGCGATCTTCTGACCGGTCTTGGCCCAGTCGGCGAGGAAGGTCTCGAGACCCTTGTCGGTCAGCGGATGCTTGACCAGCGCCTTCAGTGTTGCCGGTGGGATGGTGGCAACGTCGGCACCGATCAGTGCGGCTTCCTTGACATGGTTGATCGTGCGGATCGAAGCCGCCAGGATTTCCGTCTTGTAGTCGTAGTTGTCATAGATCGTGCGGATTTCGGCGATCAGATCCATGCCGTTGATGCCGATGTCATCGATGCGGCCGATGAACGGCGAGATGAATGTTGCACCGGCCTTGGCGGCAAGCAGCGCCTGGGTGGCGGAGAAGCACAGCGTGACGTTGACCATATGGCCATCGGAGGTGAGCGCCTTGCAAGCCTTCAAACCATCGAGTGTCAGCGGAACCTTGATGCAGATATTGTTGGCGATCTTGGAAAGAACCGCCGCTTCCTTCATCATCTGCTCATATTCGACAGCAGTAACCTCTGCGGAAACCGGGCCATCGACGATGCTGCAGATTTCCTTGGTGACGTCGAGGATACTGCGACCGGATTTGAGGATCAGCGACGGATTGGTGGTCACGCCGTCGAGCAATCCGAGATCATTCAGTTCGCGGATATCCTTCACATCGGCAGTATCGACAAAAAATTTCATTGGAGCAGTCCTCCTTAAATGGGGCTAAAGGGATGGTGTCCCGGAAAAGTGGCTTTTCTTTAAACGAAAGCCGCGCCAAGGTCACGAGGTTATGAAGCAAGATTCGCCTTCCGCGCAAAAAATTGTTCCGGTGCTCGTGCCTTTGCCGGCAGCGAAACCTTACAGCTATTCCGTGCCTGATGGAATGGTCGTGAAAGCCGGCTCAATTGTTCGTGTTCCCCTTGGTCCCCGCGAGGTTGCAGGCATTGTAACCGAGGGCGCGACCGATTCGGTTGATGCGAAAAAGCTGCGGCCGATCTCGGAGCTTTTCGATTGTCCTCCGGTCGATGATGGCATGATGCGCTTCATGCGCTGGGCCGCCGATTATACGATCTCGCCGCCGGGCATGGTGGCCCGGATGATCCTGCGCGTGCCTGCGGCCTTCGATCCCGAGCCGCCGGTGCCGGGGTTGCGTTTTTCCGGCCAACAGCCTGAGCGGATGACCGGTGCACGCTCGCGCGTGCTTGAACTGGCCGGGGATGGTCTTGCCTGGACGCGCACTGGCCTTGCCCACGCGGCCGGGGTTTCCGCAACGGTGATTGACGGGCTTTCGGCGCAGGGGGTGTTCGAGGACGTCATGATCCCGGCGCGTCCCGTCGTTGCGCCGCCCGATCCGGATTATGCGCCCGCCGAACTCTCCGGTGATCAGGCCGATGCCGCAAGGCAGCTGGTGGATGCGGTTTCGGCGCGCGGGTTCTCTGTGTCCCTGCTGGATGGCGTGACCGGTTCCGGCAAGACGGAAGTTTATTTCGAAGCGGTGGCAAAAGCGATCGAGCAGGGAAAGCAGGTGCTGATTCTTTTGCCCGAAATCGCCCTGACGCAGCAGTTTCTCGAGCGCTTCCATGATCGATTCGGCTCAAAGCCGGCGGAATGGCATTCCGATCTCGCCCCGAAAACGCGCGAGCGGGTCTGGCGGCAGGTGATGGAAGGGCAGGTGCGGGTTGTCGCGGGCGCGCGCTCGGCGCTGTTCCTGCCCTTCCAGGATCTGGGTCTTATCATTGTCGATGAAGAGCATGACCCTGCCTACAAGCAGGAGGACCGTGTTTTCTACAATGCCCGCGACATGGCAGTGGTTCGCGGCCATATCGGCAGCTTTCCCGTCATCCTGGCTTCCGCCACACCATCCGTCGAGAGCCAGGTCAATGCGCTGCAGGGGCGCTATACCCGCATCCGCCTGACCGGGCGTTACGCGGAGGCGGCGATGCCGGATCTGAAAGCCATCGACATGCGCCGCTCGCCGCCGCGTCCCGGTGGTTTCCTGTCCCCTGCGCTGGTCGAGGCGATGAACCAGACCTTGCAGCGCAAGGAACAGTCACTGCTGTTTCTCAACCGCCGCGGCTATGCGCCCCTGACCCTGTGCCGGGTGTGCGGGCATCGTTTTCAATGCCCCTGCTGCTCAAGCTGGCTGGTCGAGCACCGGTTTCGCGGCCAGCTTGTCTGCCATCAATGCGGCCATCACGAAGCGCGACCGGAGGCTTGCCCCTCCTGCGGCACATTGGATCATCTCGTCGCCTGCGGGCCGGGTGTCGAACGTATTGCGGAGGAGGCGGAAAAAACCTTTCCCGATGCGCGGATCATTGTCCTGTCATCCGATCTGATGGGCGTGAAACGGCTGCGCCTCGAACTGGATGCCATTGCACGCGGCGAGGCGGATATTGTTATTGGTACGCAGCTCGTCGCCAAGGGGCACAACTTTCCCAATATGACGCTGGTGGGCGTCGTCGATGCGGATCTGGGCCTTGCCAATGGCGACCCCCGGGCGGCGGAGCGGACATTCCAGTTGCTGAGCCAGGTGACGGGTCGTGCCGGACGCACCGGCAAGAAAAGCCTGGGATTGCTGCAAACCTACCAGCCGGATCATCCGGTCATGCGCGCCATTGTCTCCGGCGATGCGGAGGCCTTCTACGCGCGCGAAATCGAGGAGCGGGAACGGTCCGGCCTGCCGCCCTATGGCAGGCTCGGTGCCCTTATCATTTCAGCGGGAACGCGGGCGGAAGCGGAAAACCATGCGCGCGCGCTACGCCGTGCAGCGCCGCACTCGCCCGAGATCAATGTTCTGGGGCCCGCCGAAGCGCCGCTTGCCCTTATCCGCGGGCGGCATCGTTTCCGGCTGCTGATTCACGGAACGCGCAAGGCTGATATCCAGAACTTCATTCGCGCCATTCTGAGTGCCGGACCAAAAGAGCGTGGATCAGTGCGCGTGCAGATTGATATCGACCCGCAAAGCTTTCTATAAGCAAACAGCGGAAATGGTTAACGCAGCGGGGACGCGGAAATGATGGAATTGTATTGGCCAGCCAGTCAGGGCGAATGGATCGCCTGGAGTTCTGCCGCCGTTACGGTTGTCTTCGGCCTGATCCTGTTCTTTGCGCCGCGCATTGCATTCAGGATTCTGCGCCTGCAACCTGTTCCGGCGCATCCGGAAGCGCTGTCCGAGGCGCGTGCGACAATGGCCGGCTTCTATCTGGGGCTTGGGCTTTGCGCCCTTGTCTTTGCACAGCCTTTCCTCTGGATCGCGCTCGGCGTCTCCTGGGGCTTCACGGTTTTCGGCCGGCTGATCTCGATGATGTCGGACCGCGGCAATACGCTTTACAACTGGATTTCCGTTCTGATCGAACTGGCGCTGGCAGCCGGCCCATTGCTGTTCGCCTTCGGCTTTATCGCCTAGATATAGTTGAGTAGGTCATTCATAAAATTGCTGCTGCGGCAATTCTGACGCCAGTTTTCGCGGATTCGCGTGTTGCGACTCCTGCTTCTCTATGCTAGACGGCATTCAAATCTCGTCGGGGGCAGTTTCAGGGTTGTTTCCAAGGCGATAAAAAATCAATAATGCCAAAGATTTGACCGAAAATTCCTTTTGGTTTACCGATTTTTGGCTTCAACGCAGAGAGCTTGTCGTTCGTGGCAGAAACTTCGTCGCTCATATCCGGTGTTGCCCAGCGTTATGCGGGTTCGCTGTTCGACCTCGCGCTGGAAGCAAAATCAGTCGCTGATGTGGAAAAGAATCTGGGCCAGTTTGAGGCGCTCGTCAATGGCAGCGCCGATTTGAGGCGTCTCATTCAGAGCCCTGTTTTCTCCGCGGAAGATCAGGTCAAGGCTATTTCGGCGATCCTCGCCAAAGCCAAGATCGGCGGCCTCGTCGCCAACTTCCTGCGTGTCGTGGCGACGAACCGCCGTCTGTTCGCGGTGCCTTCCATGATCCAGGCTTTCCGCAACATCGCTGCGGAGAATCGCGGCGAGGTTTCGGCCGATGTTACTTCTGCGCATGCCCTGACGGCAGCGCAGCAAACTGAATTGAAGGCCACGCTGAAAAGCGTCGCCGGCAAGGACGTGACAATCAATGTCACTGTTGATCCGTCGATCCTTGGTGGTCTCATCGTCAAGTTGGGGTCCCGCCAGATCGACACTTCACTTCGCACAAAACTTTCTTCGCTTAAGCTTGCACTGAAAGAGGTCGGCTGATGGACATCCGCGCCGCGGAAATTTCCGCAATCCTGAAAGAGCAAATCAAGAATTTCGGCAAGGAGGCAGAAGTCTCCGAAGTCGGTCAGGTTCTGTCCGTCGGTGACGGTATTGCTCGTGTATACGGTCTGGACAATGTTCAGGCTGGTGAAATGGTCGAGTTCCCGGACGGTACCCGTGGCATGGCCCTGAACCTTGAAAGCGACAACGTTGGTGTTGTTATTTTCGGTTCGGACCGTGACATCAAGGAAGGTGACATCGTCAAGCGCACAGGCGCTATCGTTGACGTTCCCGTCGGCAAGGAATTGCTTGGCCGCGTCGTTGACGCTCTCGGCAATCCGATTGACGGCAAGGGCCCGATCAAGGCAAAGCAGCGCTCGCGCGTTGACGTCAAGGCGCCCGGCATCATCCCGCGCAAGTCGGTGCATGAGCCTATGTCGACAGGCCTCAAGGCCATCGATGCCCTGATCCCCGTCGGCCGCGGTCAGCGCGAGCTGGTCATTGGCGATCGTCAGACCGGCAAGACAGCGATCATTCTCGATACGTTCCTCAACCAGAAGCCGGCGCACGATGCCGGTAACGAGAGCGAGCGTCTGTATTGCGTTTACGTGGCTATCGGCCAGAAGCGTTCCACCGTTGCCCAGTTCGTCAAGATCCTTGAAGAACGCGGCGCGCTCGAATACTCGATCGTTGTGGCTGCAACCGCTTCCGATCCGGCACCCATGCAGTATCTCGCACCGTTTGCCGGTTGCGCGATGGGCGAATACTTCCGCGACAACGGCATGCATGCGCTGATCGGCTATGACGATCTGTCGAAGCAGGCCGTGGCTTACCGCCAGATGTCGCTGCTGCTGCGCCGCCCGCCAGGCCGCGAAGCCTATCCTGGCGACGTTTTCTACCTGCATTCCCGCCTTCTCGAGCGTTCGGCAAAGCTGAACGACGAAAACGGTGCCGGTTCGCTGACTGCTTTGCCGGTTATCGAAACGCAGGCGAACGACGTTTCCGCCTATATTCCGACCAACGTGATCTCGATCACCGACGGTCAGATCTTCCTCGAAACCAACCTGTTCTATCAGGGTATCCGTCCTGCCGTTAACGTCGGTCTGTCGGTGTCCCGCGTCGGTTCCGCCGCGCAGATCAAGGCGATGAAGCAGGTTGCCGGTTCGATCAAGGGCGAGCTGTCGCAGTATCGTGAAATGGCTGCCTTCGCGCAGTTCGGTTCCGATCTCGATGCGTCGACCCAGCGTCTCCTCAACCGCGGTGCACGCCTTACTGAACTTCTGAAGCAGCCGCAGTTCTCGCCGCTGAAGACGGAAGAGCAGGTTGCCGTGATTTTCGCCGGTGTGAACGGCTATCTCGACAAGCTGGCCGTCAATCAGGTCAGCAAGTTCGAGCAGGGCCTGCTCACATGGCTGCGCACCGAGAACAAGGATGTTCTCGATGCAATCGCCAAGGAAAAGCAGCTGAGCGACGACATCAAGGGCAAGCTGAAGGCTGCAGTTGACGCCTTCGCCAAGTCTTTCGCGTAACCACTGACGGGATGAACGGATGCCTTCGTTAAAGGATCTGAGAAACCGGATCGCCTCGGTCAAGGCGACGCAGAAAATCACCAAGGCGATGCAGATGGTCGCCGCGGCGAAGCTGCGTCGTGCGCAGGAAGCTGCGGAAGCCGCGCGTCCCTACTCACAGCGCATGGCTGCAGTGCTGGCCAATATCGCCGCCAATGTGGACGGCGATGACGCGCCCGTGCTGATGAGCGGCACCGGCAAGGATGATGTGCATCTGCTCATCGTCTGCACGTCGGAGCGTGGTCTCTGCGGTGGTTTCAATTCGCAGATCGCCCGTCTGGCCCGCGAGCATGCACGTCGCCTGCTTGCAGACGGCAAGACGGTCAAGATCATCACTGTCGGCAAGAAGGGCGCGGACATCCTGCGCCGTGATCTCGGCAAGCATATCGTTGACCACGTTGATCTGCGCGATGTGAAGCAGCTTGGCTTTGTCAACGCTGATGCGATCGGTCACAAGATCATCGCCCTTTATAACGAAGGTGCGTTTGACGTTGCGACGCTGTTCTATTCGGAATTCAAGTCGGTGATTTCGCAGATACCGACTGCCCAGCAGCTGATCCCCGCAAGCGCTGTCGGCGATGCCGAACCGGAAACGGCAGGCGATGCGGTTTATGAATATGAGCCGGATCCGGCATCCATTCTTGGTGATCTGATCCCACGCAATATTTCCGTCCAGGTTTTCCGCGCTCTCCTTGAAAACGCGGCATCGGAACAGGGCGCGCGCATGTCCGCCATGGACAACGCAACCCGCAATGCCGGTGACATGATCAACAAGCTGACGATGTCGTACAACCGCCAGCGTCAGGCTCAGATCACCAAAGAACTGATCGAAATCATTTCGGGCGCGGAAGCGCTCTAATCGCGAAGGTAAGGATCGATGGCAAAAGCAGCGACCCCGAAAACACCCGCAGCCGCCAAAGCAGCTGCACCCAAGGCAGCGGCTGCAAAGACCGCTGCTCCGAAGGCTGAGGCAAAGGCTGCTCCTGCAGCAAAGATGGCCAAGGCATCGGCAACGCCAAAGACGACCGTGAAGGCAACCGGCACTGCCGGCCGCATCAGCCAGGTCATCGGCGCCGTTGTGGACGTTCATTTCGAAGGCGAACTGCCAAAGATCCTGAACGCGCTGGAAACCGACAACCTCGGCAATCGCCTTGTTCTGGAAGTTGCCCAGCATCTCGGTGAAAACACTGTTCGCACGATCGCCATGGACTCGACCGAAGGTCTGGTTCGCGGTCAGCCCGTGTACGACACCGGTTCGGCCATCATGGTCCCGGTCGGCGAGGCAACTCTCGGCCGCATCATGAATGTTATCGGCGAGCCGGTTGACGAAGCAGGCCCGATCAAGACCAAGCTGACACGCGCTATCCACCAGTCAGCTCCGGCATATGTCGAGCAGTCGACAGAAGCCCAGATCCTGGTTACCGGCATCAAGGTTATCGATCTGCTGGCGCCTTATGCGCGCGGCGGCAAGATCGGTCTCTTCGGCGGTGCCGGTGTTGGCAAGACGGTTCTGATCATGGAACTGATCAACAACGTGGCGAAGGCGCACGGCGGCTATTCGGTATTTGCCGGTGTGGGTGAACGTACCCGCGAAGGCAACGACCTTTACCACGAAATGATCGAGTCCGGCGTGAACAAGGCTGGCGGCGGTGAAGGCTCCAAGGCCGCACTGGTTTACGGTCAGATGAACGAGCCGCCAGGGGCACGTGCCCGCGTTGCGCTCTCCGGTCTGACGGTTGCGGAACATTTCCGCGATGAAGGCCAGGACGTTCTGTTCTTCGTGGACAATATTTTCCGCTTCACGCAGGCTGGTTCGGAATTGTCGGCGCTGCTCGGCCGTATTCCGTCCGCCGTGGGTTATCAGCCTACGCTGGCAACCGACATGGGCCAGATGCAGGAACGCATCACCACGACGCACAAGGGTTCGATCACATCCGTGCAGGCCATTTACGTGCCCGCCGACGATTTGACCGATCCGGCTCCAGCGACATCCTTCGCGCATCTGGATGCGACGACAAACCTCAACCGTGCGATCTCTGAAAAGGGTATTTATCCGGCTGTGGATCCGCTCGACTCGACATCGCGCATGCTCGATCCGCTGATCGTCGGTGAAGAACACTACCAGATTGCGCGTCAGGTTCAGTCGATCCTGCAGCGTTACAAGTCCCTGCAGGACATCATCGCCATTCTCGGCATGGACGAACTGTCGGAAGAAGACAAGATCACGGTCGCCCGCGCCCGCAAGATCGAACGCTTCCTGTCGCAGCCGTTCTTCGTTGCTGAAATCTTCACCGGCTCGCCGGGCAAGCTGGTTGATCTGGCTGACACCATCAAGGGCTTCAAGGGCCTTTGCAACGGTGACTACGATCACCTGCCGGAAGCAGCATTCTACATGGTCGGCTCGATTGACGAGGCGATCGAAAAGGCACAGCGTCTGGCAGCGGAAGCTGCCTGATCTGGAACATAATGGCGGGCTCCGGCCCGCCCTTTCTTGTCAAGGCCATCCCTTCTATCAGGTCAATGACCGCAGGAATTGAGTGAATATCATGGCAGAAGCCTTCCATTTCGAACTCGTATCGCCAGAACGTCTGCTGCTCTCGGAACAGGTCACCGAAGTTGTGGTTCCAGGCACGGAAGGTTACATGACCGTGATGGCCCATCACGCGCCACTGATGGCCACCGTCAAGCCGGGCGTTGTCACCGTGAAGACGCAGGATGGCAAGCCGGACAGCTATGTCGTGTTCGGCGGCTTCGTCGATGTGACGCCGGATGGCTGCACGCTCCTCGCGGAATCGGCGGTACACGTCACTGATATAAAGGCTGATGAACTTCAGAACCGTATCAAGGACGCCCGCGAAGACTTCGAAGACGCGACGACACGCGAGCAGAAGGCCAAGGCGGAAGATCTTCTTGGCCAGCTGACGACGCTGCAGGAAGCCATCAAGGCTGCCTGACCGGTTTCAAATCGCTGATACTGACGAAAGCGGGCTTTTGGCCCGCTTTTTTGTTGTTTCAATTGCGCTTGAGCCGCGGGTCAACCTGCCAGATGCTTGAACGCAGCGACAACCTGCTCATAGACGGTGCGCTTGAACGGCACGATAAGGTCGGGCAGCTCGGTCATGGGTTTCCATGCCCAAGCGTCGAATTCAGCGGTGTGACCACCCGGAGGCGGGTTGATCGCGATCTCGCTTTCATCGCCGGTAAATTCGTAGGCGAACCACTTCTGTGTCTGGCCGCGATACTTTCCCTTCAGGGCGATTCCGACAAGCGCGGGCGGCAGGTCATAGTTGATCCAGTTCGGCGCCTCGGCCAGCAGGGAAACGGTTTTCATGCCCGTTTCCTCGTAGAGTTCGCGGCGGGCCGCAATTTCCGCGTCCTCGCCTTTGTCGATGCCACCTTGGGGCATCTGCCATAGCTGGGTCGACCCATCCATTTCATCATTGGGTATGACAATGCGATGGCCCACCCAGACGAGTTTATCGGCATTGAGCACCATAATGCCGACGCAGGGCCGGTAGGGGAGCGTCTCGGGGTCGACATGTTTCTTGCTCATGCGAATACTCCGCTGGATGATGGGATAGTGATGGGTGCCTAGCCCTTTTCAGGATCGCGGACAAGGGCCGAAACCGGTACGATCTCGATGCCGCGGGTCTTGGCTTCGTTGGTCCATGCGGCCACCGCATCCACGGTCACGCTGAAGGCCGAACCGGTTCCGATCGCCGTGCCCTTGGCTCGGGCGATACGCTCCAGCTCATCCAGTTTCTTGAGGATGCTACCCCGGTCCTGCGTGCCATCAATCAGTACATCGGCGGCAGCAAAGGGCGTTCCCTGCTGACTGGCGATGGTGTCGGCCTGGCTGCGCGCGGAGCTGCCGTCATCGAGATAGAGCAGCCCGCGTTTTGCAATATCCTGCATGACAGGCGTCATGGCTTTGGCATCCGCGGTAAAGCGGGCCCCCATGTAGTTTATGATGCCGGTGTAATTGGTTATGCGGCCCATGGCCTTGTGCAGATTGTCCAAAGTCTCGGCGGCGGGCGCATCGACCGTCAAGGTGTTGCGGCCGGGATTGACCCGCGGGTAGTCAAAAGGCTCAAGCGGCACCTGCATCAGCAGTTCATGGCCATTCTGGCGGGCCGTCTGCATCCACCGGATGAGGCTGTTGCCTTCAGGCGCAAAAGCCAGCGTCACCTCCGCCGGGAGCGTTGCGATTGCCTGCTGTGTGCCGGTCTGGGACATGCCGAGCCCGCCAATGACGAGGGCGATTCGCGCGCCGCGGGCGCCCGACCATGACCGCGCATAGACATCGAGTGGCCGTCGTCCGTCCGGCCCGATGACTGGCAGAGAGCCGAGCGCAGTTGTCTCCAGCAGATCCCGGTCGGGAATATGGGCGGTCAGCGGATTCTGGCTCGCTCTGGCGGGATCGCCTACGACGATGATTTTCGGGCCGCCGGGACTGGTGGTAACATTTCCCTGCGTGACGACGCCTGCGGGGGCCTTGTCGGATGCTGGTATCGTCTTGGCCGGGGCTGGCGGAGTTACCGCTACCTGTTCGGGCTTTTCCATTTCCGGAGGCGGATTGCGAAATCCGTGATTGCTGGTGAACGAGATCAGCAGCGCGGCACCTCCCACCCCCAGCACGGCAATGGCCGGCAAGAGCCAGCGAGCGCCAGCCTTCGGTTTGTCCTTGGGCCGTTTGCTGTTTTGTCCCAGCGGCCTGTTGATGTCGGAATTCACGCGCTTTGGCCGATGAGGAGGATGAAACGGAAGGAATGATCGGTGGGAAATGAAGTGGGGACCAGGTGTGTAAGAGCCAGCCTGATCCCCTTTGTCATATCAGTTCGGTACGCCCTTGGACGGGTCTGCCGGGAATGCGGCATTGGCCTGTTCGCCGCGCAGCAGCTTCAGGGCTTCGATCAGTTGCAGGTCATCCTTCGGATCCGGCGGGACATAGGCAATCGAACCCGATCCTTCCGCATCCTCCTGAACGCCCTTGATATGGCCCTTCAGGCTGGATTCGCTCATCGGTTCGGCCCGGCCCTTCAGATCGTCCG